>CAMNHK010000023.1 GCA_946539445.1 uncultured Caryophanales bacterium | reverse complement strand
TTAAAATATGAAGATAATTAAGGGAATAATTAACGTTTTAACGACGTTAATTATTGTCGTTGGTGGGATATTTATTGGATTATATCTATTTGGATTTACTCCTTACGTGGTATTATCTGGATCTATGGAGCCAACGATAAAAACAGGAAGTTTATGTTTCATTAATAAACATGCAAAATATGAAACAATAAAAGAAAAAGACATTATTGCTTTTAAAGCATCTGGTGGTACTTTAGTTACACATAGAGTGGTAAGTATTGACGAGAATGGCTTTGTAACAAAAGGCGATAACAATAAAAACCAAGATGGTGTTTCGAATAGAAGCCAATTTGTTGGGAAAAATGTTTTCTGGATTCCTTATGTAGGTTATGGTATTATGCTAATTCAATCTACAACGGGCAAGATTATATTTGGTACATTTGTTGTTTTACTATTATTAGTAGGTTTATTATTTGGAGACGATAAGAAAAAAGATAAAAAAGAAAAAATAGAGGAATAAAACATAAGAAAGGAGGACTATACATGAATAAGAAAAGTATATTTTTATATTTTGTTTTAGCCGTCCTTTCTTTTTTTCCTTTTAATTTAAGAACAGTACATGCATACTTTTCTGTAGAAAGTAGTCCTGTTGTCAATCAGCTATCGATTGCTGAATTTTATACAGATACTTATACCTATAATTTATTAAATCGTGATGGTACTGTTACTAAATTAGGAGAAAAAGTTGTTCTTACTAAAGTGGGAGATACTGTTAATATGGATGCACCTAATGTTAATGTATCTTCTTATACGTTATCTAGTATTACTATTAATGGTAGCGGTTCTTATAGTATAGGGGATACTTATACGCAACCTAGTAATGATTTATCAATTGTTTATACTTATGAGGTACCTCTTCAGACATTTAGTGTTACTCATAATACTGGAGACTTTACTTATAGTGGTAATTCTACTGTACTAGAGGGGAATACCTATACAGCAACTGTTACACCTAATAATAATTATACTTTGACAGATGGTACTGTTACGATGGGTGGTAGATCTTTAACGGAAGGAACGGACTATTCAATGTCTCTTTCTAATGGTGTTTATACATTTAGAATTCCTAATGTAAGTGGAGATATTGAAATTACTATTACCGTGACACAAAGTGGTGGTGGGGGAGTACCTTGCTTAGCCGAAGGAACGGAAGTATTACTTTGGAATGGTACTACTAAGAAAATAGAGGATATTACATACAATGATCTATTGAAAGTATGGAACCATGATAAGGGTACTTATGGATATGAGTATGCTGGATGGATTGAAAAGAAAGGTACAGCAGCAAGTTATATTGAAGTTACCTTTAGTGATGGAAATAAATTAAAATTTGTTGGAGATCACAGTATCTTTAGTAAGACTCATAATAAATATGTAAATATAAATTCTGATGAATTTAATGTTGGCGATGAAGTAATTAATTTAAGGGATGGTATTCAAACTGTTACGGTTACGGATATTAAGAAAGTAAATAAGAATATTCATTATTACCATGTTATTTCTTCTAGATACTTTAATTTAATTACGAATGATATTTTAACTACTTATGAAATTTATGGTAATGTTTCGAACTTTATGGGATTTGGTGATAACTTGAAATGGTTAAATACGGAAGAAGTTAGAAGCGATATGTTTACATATGAAGATTTACCATATATGGATCATTACTTATTCAAAGTATTTAGATTGGAAGAGACTAAATATCTACTTAATAGAGGACTTGTTTCTCAAGAAGAGTTTGATGATTTATATCAAAACTATCTACTAAATAATGATAAGAAAGTAAAACCTCCTACCAATGATGATGATAAATATTTATGGATGGTTACGACAAGTGATGATGACAATCCAAGTGATGCATCTCATCAAATGGTAGATGGTAGTGAATATACTGTTCCAGAACCAAATAATACGGACGGATTTACGGCTTGGTATAATCATAGTGATAATAAATATTATCAACCAGGAGATGTTATTACAGTTGATTCTTCTATGTATTTAGAAGCAATTTATGAATAAAAGGAGCGAATAAGTTCCTTTTTTTTGGAAATATGATACAATAATAATGAAGGTGAAGAAGATGAATGAAACAATAAGAGTACTAGAAGAAAGACGAAGCTGCAGAAAGTTTAAACCAGATATGATTACAGAAGAAGAATTAAATACGGTTTTAAAAGCAGGATGTTATGCCCCAAGTGGAATGGGGAAACAATCACCTGTTATTATTGCTATTACAAATAAAGAATTTAGAGATAAATTAGCGAGAGAAAATGCTAAGATTATGGGAAAAGAAGATATAGACCCATTTTACGGAGCACCTGTTATTGTCATAGTATTAGCCGATAAAAGCATCTTCACTTACAAAGAAGATGGTAGTCTTGTCATTGGAAATATGTTAAATGCCGCCGAAAGTCTAGGCTTAGGAAGTATTTGGATTCATAGAGCAAAAGAAGAATTTGAAAGTGACTTCGGAAAAAACATATTAAAAGAATTAGGAATCGAAGGAGACTACGAAGGAATTGGTCACTGTGCCCTTGGATATTGGGATGGAGAAAAACCAGAACCAGCTCCTAGAAAAGATAATTACGTATACCGAATTCTCTAAAAGGACTAAGAAATTAGTCTTTTTTTTGAAGAAATGATATAATAATGCTAGAAAGGAAAGGTACAGAAATGAAAAAAGTTATATTGAAAATTGATGGAATGAGTTGCAGTGGCTGTCAAAATAGAGTAGAAAAATATCTAAACAGCCAAGATGGTGTATCTGCAAACGTGAATCTAGTTATGGCAAATGCAGTTATCGAATATGATGAAACAAAAGTAACACTGGAAGACCTAGATCGATTTGTCGAAGAATCTGGTTATAAGAGTTTAGGAATCTATCAAGAAGAATCAGAAAAAAAAACGGATAATTCCAAAACATATCTAATTATTTTAGGTGTTTTAATGGTAATTTGGATGTATCTTTCCATGTTTGGAAATCTCTCATCCTGGATGAAAATAGGGATGTCTCTTTTAGTAATTCCTTATATCCTTTTAAGTTTGGATATTTTAAAGAGTGGAATTAGTAAATTGCTACACAAAAATCCTAATATGGACTCCTTAGTTTCCCTAGGAGTGATTGTGAGTGTTGTCTATAGTATCATAAATTTAATCCGTTTCTTCTTAGGAGAATTAGATTGGATGAATCACTTATATTTTGAAAGTGCAGCAATGATATTATATTTTATTAAATTAGGAAGATACATTGATAAACAATCCAAAGAAAAGACAAAAAAGGCTATTGAAGAACTAGTTCAAATTACTCCAGAAAGTGCAATCATACGAACGAAAGAAGGAGAAAAGAAAGTAACAATTGATGAAATAAAAAAAGGGGATATCGTAATTGCTAGACCCGGAATGAAAATTGCGGTAGATGGAAGCATCTCCAAAGGAGAAACTCACCTAGAAGAAGCATTTATTACAGGGGAATCGACTCCAAATAAAAAGAAAATAGGAGATAAAGTAATAGCCGGTTCTATGAATATAGATGGATATATTGAATACAAAGCAGAAAGAATTGGACCGGAATCAACTATATCTGAGATTGTTCATTTGGTAGTAGAAGCAACGGCTACGAAAGCACCAATACAAAAAATAGCCGACAAAGTATCCAGTTATTTTATTCCTCTTATTTTAGGAATTGCCGTATTATCCTTTATTGGGCATTTACTTCTTGCTTTTACGTTTGAAGAATCGTTACTATCTTTTATTACCGTACTATTAATATCTTGCCCTTGTGCTTTGGGTTTAGCCACTCCACTTGCTATGGTAGTAAGCGAAGGAAAATGTGCGCAAGAAGGAATTTTAATAAAAAATAGTGAAATATTAGAAAACGCCCATAAAGTGGATACAATCTTGCTAGATAAAACAGGGACTTTAACATACGGTAGAATAAAAGTATCCGAATTAAAGAATAATTCCAAATATTCAGAGAAAGAAATCTTAGAAATTGTTTCCAGTTTGGAAAGAAAAAGTTCGCATCCAATTGCAACCGCATTTGAAGAATATAACAATACGAAAGAAGTTTCGTCTTTTAAAAACATCGTAGGAAAAGGAATCTATGGAGAAATAGATAAGAAAGAATATTATGTTGGAAATGACAAGATTTTAAAAGAAGCAAACATTAAAAATACGCAACAGAAAGAATCAGACTCTTTCGCCCAAAAAGGATGTACTTGTTTATACGTAGTAGAAAACAACAAAATAATAGCATTAATCGGAATCAAAGATATTGTTAGAGAAAATGCCAAACAGACAATTCAGGAATTAAAAGAATTAGGGAAAAATATTTGCATGGTTTCGGGAGATCAAGATACTCCTGCTAAAATCATTGCGGATGAATTAGGAATTGAAAAAGTATATTCCAATGTTTTACCAAAAGAAAAAGAAGAAATATTAGAAACTTTAAAAAGAGATAATCATAAAGTAATGATGGTAGGGGATGGAATAAATGATGCTCCTGCCTTAGCCAAAAGTGACATTGGAGTATCGATGAATGGTGGAACCGATATTGCCGGAGACTCTGCCGATATTCTGTTAATGAGAGACGACTTATCAAAATTAAAAACCATCTTTCAAATAAGTACAAAAACAGTTACGATTATTAAGCAAAATCTATTTTGGGCATTTGCTTATAATATAATTATGATACCAATTGCCATTGGCTTCACTCAACCAATGGGAATTACGATTACCCCAATGATTGCCAGCATTGCTATGACAATTAGCAGTTTAACAGTTGTGTTGAATTCTCTACGTTTGCGATAATTAAGGATACAAAAAATGTAAGATGTCATCTTGCATTTTTTTTACGCCTATGGGATAATCAAATTGAAAAATAAAAAGTCATATATGCTTGAAGATCTGGTTCAAGTGTCTCTACCTGTTCACCATAATGAATAGACTATGACTCATCGTGTTGTTGCTTCCTAACCGCATAGTCTTACAATGCCAATGTAAGATTTTTTTATTTTTCGGAAAGGATAGGTGTCTTATGAAAGACAAAAAAAAGAAGTCTAGTAAATTGGATTTGTTTTTTGATATTACATCAAGAAAATCAAATATAAGAACCGAAATATTTGCTGGACTCACAACATTTCTTGCTATGGCTTACATACTAATTGTCAATCCCAATAATATCCTATGGGGAGGAACGACAGATCCACGATTTGCTAGCGTCTTTATAGCAACAGCCTTAGGAGCTTTTATTGGAACATTATTAATGGCATTACTTGCCAAAATGCCTCTGGCTCAAGCGCCAGGAATGGGTCTAAATGCCACCGTTGGAACCATGATAGGAGGAGCACTAGGATTTGGTTTCTCATATGGAAACGCTATGGCAGTCGTTTTCATTAGTGGAATCATATTCTTATTCTTATCATTCATTCCATGTGGAAAAAATGAGCACGGAAAATATATTTCCTTAAGAGAAAAAATATTTGATGGAATGCCAAAAGCTGTAAGAACTAGTATTTCCGTAGGAATCGGTTTATTTATAGCTTTCATTGGTTTACAAAACGCTCATATTATCGTAGACAATCAATTCACTCTATTACAACTGGTTAGTTTCAACAATCCAGAACTATGGGCAAAAGGGGGAGAAGCTTGTATGGCTATTGTAGCCATATTTGGATTGCTGATTATTGCCATACTAACACACTATAATATCAAAGGCTCTGTTATCATCGGAGTTTTAGCCGCAACCATATTATCGATTCCGCTTGGAGTTGCCGATATAAGTGTATTAACAGGTAGTGTTCCGGGAATCAGTTGGAAGTTTTGGAATAATATTTCATCTTTCTTTAGTAACAAGGGAGTGTTCTTATCGTTATTTCATGGAGGATTCCATTTTCCAAAAGGAAGTGTTATGACGGTAGTCATGCTAGTGATTTCCTTTTCTATGATCGATATGTTTGATACGATGGGAACGGTCGTTGGTTGCTGTAGTAATGCCAAATTATTAGATAAAAATGGCAAACCAATTCGTTATAGTCAGATGATGTATGCCGATAGTATTGCTACTATAATAGGATCTCTTCTTGGAACAAGTACCGTAACAACCTTTGTAGAAAGTGGAACGGGAGTAAGTGCTGGAGGAAAAACTGGACTTACTGCTTTAACCGTTTCTTGCTTATTCTTATTATCGATTTTCTTATTACCATTATTTGCTTTTATTCCATCCGCAGCAGCTGCCAGTGCCTTAATCTATGTAGGAGTACTAATGATGTCAAACGTCACAGAAGTAGATTTTAAAAATGTAAAGAATTCCGTTCCAGCCTTTTTAACTATCATTACTATGGTATTATCTTATTCCATTACAAACGGAATTGGAGTAGGAATTATGTCCTTTGTAATAATAGATTTAGTAATCTATGGAATCGATAGAATTCTTTATTCGCAAAAGAAGAAAAAAGAACAACCAAGATTAGAAATCTCATGGATTACTTTCGTAGTATTTGTATTATTCTTAATTTATTTCTTAGTACCAACCGTAATATAAAAAGACTATTCAATAGTCTTTTTTTATAATATCTATACAAGAAAAATAAGAATTGTTATAATAAAAAAGAAAGTAGGGATAATATGAAAAAATCTATCATCAGTTCAATTATCAAAACAATTGCCATCTCTTCATCCATCTATGGAATGATAAAATCTTATGCCGGACCAATGACATTTACTTATTTTACTATTTTATCCAATATCTTTATAAGCATAATATTAATCTTATTTCTAATAAAAGATATCCATTTTATTGTTACCAAAAAAGAATGGAATTATGGAAATGGCTTCTTTATTACAAAGTTCATAGCAACCATCTCCATTACATTAACATTCTTTGTTTTTTTGACGATTCTTGCTCCAACCTTAGAGGGTGGTATATTATATGCTTATCAAATGAATGATTATGGTAGTTTTTGTGTTCATTTTATTACACCCATACTAGCGATAATCGATTTTCTATTCTTTGATTCCGAATATCAATCGAAAAATAGTCATGTCCTATATTCGGTAATACCCCCTCTAGCATATGTGTTGTTCATAGTTGTTGCGTCATCTCTTGGACTAAGATGGGGAACGATGTCAGCTCCCTATAACTTTTTAAACTATCAAGCGGAAACCGGTTGGTTTGGTTGGAACTTGAGCTTAATGGGATGGGAAACATTAGGAATTGGTGTTTTCTATATGATTGTCATATTACTAATTGTTTTTCTAATACTCGGTAGAGCCTTCTTATGGCTTAGAAATAGAATTAATTAAAAATAATCTTTTCTTTGACAAGATAAAAATACTAATATATGATAGAAACTGTCAAAAGGAGAGATAGTATGTTAGAATATAAAACAATACGTTGTACAAAAATAGGAGTGGACTGTTGCCCAAACGACCCCGTTGATAGAAGATGTGGTGGACCAGATTATTTAGGCTTTGACTTTTTTGTTGAAAAAGAGAAAAAAGAAGAAATGAAAGAATATATTCAAGAAACGCTAAATACCTTACAAGTTCCACTAGCAAACATTTATGAAGCAGGAGAATATGATTTAAGACCAGAAAGTGTTTGGAATCATAAAAGAATTTTAGCAGCGATTGAGAAAGAAGCAGAATACTTAATAGGGGAAGCCGAAAGACACTATCCACCTAGAATGTATTAGAAAAGAGAAATCCAAAAAAGTTTCAAAAAGATTCAAAAATAGAATCTTTTTTTGTTATAATAGAAATAGAATAATAGAGGAGTTCAAAATATGACAGGAAAGTTATTATTAGAAGCTATCTTAAAATTTGCTTTTGGAATCATAATAGTAGGATTTTTATTGTTTTTTTCTGCTGGAACCTTTGATTATTGGAATGCCTGGCTTTTTATGGGACTTCTATTTATCCCAATGTTTCTAATGGGAATTTTACTGATAATCATAAATCCTAATTTACTTGCCAAACGTTTAAATGCCAAAGAAGAGGAGCAAGATCAAAGCAATATAATTATCTATTCGGCTATCTTGTTCATTCTAGGTTTCTTCCTAGCCGGATTAAATTATCGCTATGGTTGGTATCAAATGCCTAATATCGTTATCATAATAGCATCCGTATTATTTATCATAGCTTATTTATTATATGCCGAAACTCTCCTAGAAAACGAATATTTATCTAGGACCATTGAAGTACAAGAAAATCAAAAAGTAATTGATACAGGTCTATATGGTATCGTAAGACATCCTATGTATTCCGCAACAATTCTATTATTTTTAACATTTCCTCTTATATTAGGATCATGGCCATCATTCTTTTTATTTTTGTTTTATCCACTTATTATTCAAAAGAGAATAGAGAAAGAAGAAAAATACTTAGAGAAAAATTTAAAAGGATATACGGAGTATAAGAAAAAAGTAAAATATCGTATCATACCGTATATTTGGTAAAAGAAAAGGGAATAATAGATATTGCCTTTTTTTGATCCTTTTGATACAATTAGTTTGCATACAAACTAATTAAAGGAGGATGGCGTATGAATCTATATGATTTAAAAGTACAAAAGAGAAAAGGAGAAGAATTAGATCTTAACTCTTTAAAAGGAAAAGTATCATTAGTAGTAAATACCGCAACTGGCTGTGGATTCACACCACAATATAAAGCAATCGAGGAGTTGTATGAAAAATATCATGAAAAAGGATTAGAAGTCCTAGACTTTCCATGTGATCAATTTGGCCATCAAGCTCCTGGAAGTGATGAAGAAATTCATGAGTTTTGTACAGCCAAATATAAAACTCAATTTGATCAATTAGCAAAAATTGAAGTAAATGGAGAAAATGCTAGTGAAGTTTTTAAAATATTAAAAGCACAACAGCCAACAGAAGAAGTAAAAGGAATGAAAAATAAATTAGCTATGAAGGCTATTCAAAAAATAAGTACAACCTGCAAAGAAAAAGGGGATATTGTTTGGAATTTCACAAAATTTTTAGTGGACAAAGAAGGAAATGCCGTAAAACGCTATGATCCTACTTTTGATCCAGCCGATATCGAAGAAGATTTATTAAAATTACTATAGGAGATGGGAATATGTTACAGCAAGATCCCTTGCGTTTAGAAAATCAATTATGTTTTCCCCTCTATTTATGTTCGAAAGAGATTATCCGAAAATATACGCCCATCTTAGAAAAACTAAATTTAACCTATACGCAGTATATTGTTATGATGTACTTTTGGGAAAAAGAAAAAAGTAATGTAAAAGAAATTAGTAAGACATTATTACTTGATTCCAGTACTCTGACCCCTTTATTAAAAAAACTAGAAAAGAAAGGATATATCACAAGAGTACGTTCCAGTATCGATGAGAGAAACTTAGAAATTGAAATAACCAAAGAAGGAAAAAATTTAAAAAATAAGGCATTATCAATTCCTGAACAAATCGGAAAATGCATCGACATAACAGAGGATGAAGCAAAAGCATTATATAGCTTATTATATAAAATACTAATAAATGTTGAAAAGGAGAATAAATAAATGGAAATAATAGAAGTAAATCAAAATAACTTTGAAAAAGAAATTCTAAAAAGTGAGAAACCAGTACTAATCGATTTTAATGCGAATTGGTGTGGACCATGTAGAATGTTAAAACCAATTCTAGAAGAAATTGCAAAAGAGAATGATTCTGTTAAAATTGCTTCCATTAACATAGATGATGAAGAGGATTTAGCCGATGAATATGGAGTTTCATCCATTCCATGTCTAGTATTCGTAAAAGAGGGAAAAGAAGTAAAACGTTCTATTGGTCTACAACCAAAAGAAGCCATTGAAGAAATGATAGGTGAATAACGATGTATGATGCAATCATTATAGGAGCAGGTCCTGCAGGTTTAACGGCCGCTATCTATGCAAGAAGAGCCGAAAAAAAAGTATTAGTATTAGAAGCCAAAAGTTATGGAGGACAAATTATCAATACATTAGATATTGAAAATTATCCAGCCGAAGAACATATTTCTGGTTTTGATTTTGCTACAAAACTATATAATCAAGCAAAGAATCTAGGCGCGGAAATTGTTTTTGAAAAAGCCGTTGAAATCAAAGATTTTAAAAGTTACAAAGAAGTTATAACTCCTAGAAATACCTATCAAACCAAAACCATTATTCTAGCAACAGGCTCTGAAAATAGAAAATTAAACATTGAAAAAGAAGAAGAACTAATAGGCAAAGGAATTTCCTATTGTGCCACTTGTGATGGAGCTTTTTATAAAAAGAAAAGAGTGGCAGTTGTTGGAGGAGGAAATACAGCCTTAGAAGATGCTCTATACTTATCGAATTTAGTAGATACGGTTTATTTAATACACAGAAGAGATTCTTTTAGAGGAGAAGAAGCCACTCTAAATCAATTAAAAGAAAAAGAAAATGTTCAAATGATTCTAAACAGTAATGTGGTAGCATTAAATGCCACAGATAGATTGAAAAGTATAGAAGTTGAAGATTTAGAAGGAAATAAACAAACCATCGAGGTAGATGGATTATTTGTGGCAGTTGGAAGAATCCCAGAAAATGAAAATTTTAGACAAATTATTCAATTAGATTCTGCTGGATATATCGAAGCCGGAGAAGATTGTCATACGAATGTGGAAGGAATATATGCTGCGGGAGATAATCGTGTAAAAGAAGTAAGACAATTAGTAACGGCAGCATCAGACGGAGCTATAGCCGCAACCGAAGCCATTAAATACATAAACAATCACCAAGAGGATTAATATGATTTTAAATATTAGTGGAAGAACGGACATAGTAGCATTCTATTCTGAATGGCTTATGAATCGTTTAAAAGAAGGATTTATCGATGTCAGGAATCCGTTTAATCCAAGATTAGTGAGTCGAGTATTTTTAGAAGACGTTGATTTACTATTCTTTTGTACGAAAAATCCAATCCCAATTTTAGAAAAAATAGATCATATTTCTCAAAAAATATACTTTCATATAACACTAACAGGATACAAAGAAGATATAGAACCAAGCGTTCCTTCCAAAAAAGAAATCATCAATGCCATTCGACAACTATCGAAGAAAATCGGAAAAGAAAACATTGTAATACGTTATGATCCAATCTTTTTAAGTAAAAAATATGATGTCGAATATCATCAAAAAGCCTTTGCCAAAATATGTGATCTTTTGGATGGATATGTTGAAAAAATACTGATACATTTTATTGATGATTATAAAAATGTCAGAAAAAATTACTCGGTATTAGAATTTCATTCTCCAACAGAAGAAGAATTAAAAGAATTAGCAATCTCCTTTGCAACCAGTTCTAAAAAGCATAATATCAAAGTACATACTTGTAATGAAGAAAATACACTTACAGAATATGGTTTTATCAAGAAAGACTGTATCTCAAAAGAATTAGCTTATCGACTAACCGGAAAAGAATTTAAAAAGAAATGGAATGCTAGAAAAGATTTGCTTTGCAATTGTGTTGAAATGGTAGATGTGGGAGTTTATAATTCTTGTGGACATTATTGTAAGTATTGCTATGCAAATTATGATGAAAAGCAAGTAGAAGAAAATAGGAAAAAACACAATCCATTATCTTCCCTTTTAATAGGAGAAATTGAGAAAGAGGATATTATCAAAGTAAGAAAAAAATAAAGTATGCATGGCATACTTTTTTTGTTATAATAAAAACCAAATAAAAGGAAGTGTTGTCACGTGAAAGAATACAAGGGAAGGTATGTATCACTTATGTTGTGTTCCGATTGTAACAACCATTGTGAACACTGTTATATAAGTTATACGGGTTCTTTTACCGAAGAAAGATTAAAAGAATTAATTCCTATTTTAAAGAAGAAATATAAAGTATTATTAAACGGAACAGAACCAATCATCCATAAAGAATATTTAAAGTTTTATCCTATGTGTGAAAATCATATTATGATGACCAACGGAATTGCTTTACAAAATAATGAATTATTAATGGATGAATTATTAGAAAATGGAGTAGATGAAATTGCTATTTCTTACCATATAGGAATTCAAGATAAAATATCGAGAATTACCACAAAAGAATTAGATGAATTGATTCAAGAGTTAAAAGGCAAAGGCTTTAAAGTAAAATTAATGTGTTCTTTATCACAAGACAATTATCAACAAATCGGAGAAGTCATCCAGAAAGCATTAGAATTAAAAGCAGATAGAATTCGTTTTACAAACTTTATCAATCAAGGAAGTGCAACTCATCAATATGGAAAAGATGTATTATTAGACTCAAAACAAATAGCGGAAGTATTACAAGAAATAAAGCATCAAAGAAGTCAAATTCCCAAAGATACTTTATATATTGAACGATGTGGAAGTTTTGGTAGGAATCCGCTAGAAGAAGATCATTTCACTTGCTTAGCAGCATCCAATATGGTAGCAATTACCCCAGATGAAAAAGTGTATGCCTGTATTTTTGATACATCTCCAGGAAATGAGATAGGATATATAGACAATGAAGGAAGAATCATGCTAGAAGATGGAGTAGAAGGAACGAAAGATTTCTGCAAAATATTAACCAAGTATAATGGCGTCCAAAACGGAAAGAAAACATAGAGTTTTCTTTTCCATTATGATATGATAAAAATAGGTGATAGTATGATAATAGCAATGGGTTGTACCGCAAATTGGTATCATTATTTAGTAGTAGATATTTATTCGTTATTAAGAACAACCCCAAATGTAAAAAAAATATATTTATTAGTAGAAACCAATCGATTGGAAGAAATTCCAAAGTTGAAAGAAGTGATTGAAAAATATCCAGTAGAAATAGAAATAATCAATTTCAATGAAATCATAGATACACTAGTTCGGAAAGAAAGTATGAATCGCAATACCATTTTCTCCAATTTTTGTTTTGCAAGATTGGCATTACCAAGTATTGTAAAAGAAGAGAAAGTATTATACATCGATACCGATGCAATAGTCTTAAAAGATATTTCTAGAATTTGGCGTTTAAACATAGAGGATTATTATATTGCTGGTTGTAAAGACTATGGTGTTATTCGAGATGGTACTTATAGCCGACTAAGAATAATAGGAAAATATGTAAACTCTGGATTCATTCTCATGAATTTAAAGAAGATAAGAGAAGATAATATTTCAGAATTATGGTTTAAAATGATCAATCTAGAAAATTTTAAATATCCGGATCAAGATGCCCTTAACGTAGTATGTCAAAAAAAAGAAATATACATTCCAAGTGTCTATAATTATATAAAAAATGTTACCATGGATCCACTAAAACCAGAAGACATTAAAGTAATGCATTATGCAGGATATAAAGAACAATGGGTAACAGATATGTATTATGGGGAACTATGGTATGCTATAGAAGATGATTTCTATGATGAATTTGGTATAGATTTTTAGGAGAAAATATGGAAACAGAAATAAGATATTATTATCCAATGAATCAAAAAGATTTTTGGGAAAAAGAATTAAAAAAACAAAAAGAATTAAAGTATTTAGGAAGATTCTATGAATGTACCGATCAATACAATCATCCAATGAAAGAATATGACTTTTATCAAAAATCAATAGATGGTAGATTTCGTGTAAGAAAAACAATAAAGGAAGATTATTCTCACTGTATGATAACTTGGAAAAGAAGAATGAATGAATCTATGAATCATGGAATCCACGAAGAAGAAGAGATAGAAGTTTCCATTCAACCAGACGAATATGAAAATTTACATTTATTATTAACAAAAGTTCTTCATTTAGAATTAGTAGAAAGTTATGAAAGATATCGGACTGTTTTTCAAAATGAAGATGTAGAAATTGTCTTAGATGAATATCCTTTTGGATTATGTATGGAAATAGAAAATAAAAGCAAAAAGAAAAATCCTAAATTAGTGATTGAGGAATGGGTAAAAAAATTAAATCTAAAAATGGAAGACGCTTATCCTTTATCATGGGATGATAAGTATGAAGAATTATGTCGAAAGCAAGAAAAACCAGTTGAAAGAATCGTTCGTTTCGACAAAGATATGCCAAAAATAGAAAAATAAAAATGGAAAAGAGGGACAAAAATGAATTATAAAAAAATAGTAGTTGCTGGTGGAGGAGTATTAGGAAGTCAAATAGCATTTCAATCAGCATTTTGCGGATATGATGTTGTAATATGGTTAAGAAGTGAAGAAAGTAAAACTAGAACAAAACCAAAACTAGAGGAATTAAAAAAAGAGTATTTAGAATCAATTCATTTAATGGAAGAAAAGAATGAAAAAGAATGGGCAATTGGAATTGCTGATCCAGAAAGTTTTAATGCTGAAGTATGCAAACAAAAAGTAGAAGATGCTTATCAAAAAATACAATTAATAATAGATTTAAAAGAAGCCTGTAAAGATGCGGATTTGGTTATTGAATCCATGGCTGAAAATAAAGAAGCAAAAATAGAATTTTATGAAAAATTAGCTCAGGTATTAGAAGAGAAAACAGTAGTTGTTACCAACTCATCTACCTTACTACCTTCTATGTTTGCTAAGTATACAGGAAGACCTGAAAAATATTTAGCTCTTCATTTTGCAAACCACATTTGGAAACATAATACTGCAGAAGTTATGGGACATGAAGAAACAAACGAAAAATATTTTGATGAAATCATGTTCTTTGCTAAAAGTATACGAATGTTGCCATTACCTGTTAGAAAAGAAAAATCAGGGTATTTATTAAACTCCATGTTAGTACCATTTCTATTAAGTGCGATGGATCTTTATGCCAATGGAATATCAGATCCAGAAAGTATTGATATTGCATGGAAGCAAGGAACTGGCGCTCCAAATGGTCCATTTGAAATTATGGATGTAGTAGGACTTACCACAGTTAAAAACATTGTAGAACAATATCAAAAAGTTCCTGGTTTATTAAGCCCATTATTAAAGAAAATGATGTTACCTTATAACTATAAAAAAATGCTAGAAGTAATTAATCAATATATAAGTGAAAATAAGCTTGGTCAATCAACAGGCGAAGGATTTTATAAGTACAAATAAAAAAACAGAAGATATTCTGTTTTTTTCTATGTTACAATAGAAATGGAAGTGATACTATGATAAAACCAAATACTTTAAAAAGAGGAGACAAAATAGCCGTAGTAAGTCTTTCCTGGGGAGGTCTTGGAGATCCAGAATACATTCATAAATATGAAATAGCAAAAGCCCGTCTAGAACAAGAATTTGGTCTAGAAGTAGTAGCTATGCCTCATGCTTTATTAGGAACAAAATATGTATTAGAACATCCAGAAGATCGAGCAAAAGACTTAATGGATGCTTTTCAAGATGAAACGATTAAAGGTATCATCTGTGCCATAGGAGGGAATGATACGATAAGAACGCTTCCATATATAGATTTTGATATCATCAAAAATAATCCTAAAATCTTTATGGGATATTCCGATACAACCGTAAATCACTTTATGATGAAGAAAGCGGGACTTATATCTTTCTATGGGCCAACCATCATGTGTGAAATAGGAGAATATGTAAAAATGTTTGACTATACCAAAGAAGCAATAGAAAACATTTTATTTCATGATAGTGAAAACTTAGAAATATCCTCTAGTCCTATATGGAGTAGTGACTATGTTCCTTGGTCCGAAGAAAACAAAAATATAGCGAAAAAACTAAGAGAAGAAGAACACGGCTATGAGATAATACAAGGAAGCGGAACGGTAGAAGGAGAGATTCTAGGAGGCTGTCTAGAAGTCTTTCCAATGATGTATGGAACTGAAATCTGGCCAAATAAAGAAGAATGGCAAGATAAAATATTGCTTATTGAAACCAGTGAAGAAAAACCAACCCCTGAAGAACTAGAATCTCTTTTAAAATCATTAGGGGAGAAAGAAATATTGGAAGCAATAAAAGGAATATTAGTCGGAAAACCACAAGACGAAGTCTATTATGAAGAGTATAAAGAAGTATATAAAAAAGTATTAAAAGAGTATCAAAAAGATACATTGCCAGTTCTATATAATGTAAATATAGGTCATGCATATCCAACAGGTATTCTTCCTCTAGGAACAAAAGTAAGAGTAGACTTTGACAATAAGAAAGTAATTCTATTAGAATCTGCTACGAAAGAACAAAATCCAGTAAAAAAGAAATAAGAGAATAGCATTCTCTTTTTTATTGTCGAAAGAGTAAAAAATTGCTATAATGAGAATAGAAAATACGATGATAGGAAGGATACTATGAAAAAGAAATTATTATTCATATTATTATTACTTTTATGCCTACCATTATTTGCCAAAGCAGAAGTTTGTGAAACAGAAAAAGTAAAGATTGATTCTTTCGAAGTAATAAAAACAGAAGGAAATGCCAAAGAAAAAAAAGCACCAAAAGTAGAAGGAAAAAATATTCAATTAAATTTAAAAATGTCTGAAATAGAAGATTTTATTTCCTATAGATTTGTTGTAAAAAACACATCAAAATCTGACTTTGAATTTGATCCAAAAAGCTTGGAAATTGATTCAAACTACTTTGATTACACAGTAGAATCAAAAGATTCTTCCAATATTATCAAAGCAAACACATCGAAAGAATTTACCTTAAATATAAAATATAAAACGGAAGTTCCAGAAGAATTATTTAAAAATGGAGCTTATCAAGATACAAATGCTATTTCCATGGATTTATCATCTAATAACACTATAGAAAATCCATCAACTGGAATTCCTAAATATCTTTTAATTCTACTATTAGGAATAATTGTTCTTGGAAGCCTCTATCTGACATCACTAGAAAATAATAAAGCAAAAAATCTTTCTCTGTTATTCTTAGTATTTGGGCTTAGTCTAATTCCTACTTCCATTTATGCTTTATGTAAATGCGAATTAAAAATAGATTCTATGATTGAAATAACACATTATCCAACTTTCTGTTATATAAACGAAGGAAATACCTATTATTACGAATATGCACCAAATATGCAAACCTGGAATGATTATATACTTTCGGACTTAAATGAGGATTTTCAAATTTCGAAACATAATGAAATCCAACCAAAGAATTATGAACATTTGGATTATTGTAACTCTTTGAAAATGAATAGCGATTATGCGGAAAATGAGGATCCAATTATATCAAGCGAGCAAGCTTGTTATACTTTTGAAACCCCAACCGGATTTTGTAAATAAGGAGCAATATGAAAGCAATAGAAAAAAATCAATGGTTTATAAAAGAAAATGAATTGTCCATTTCTTTAATGAGATTTCATGTATCCATCAAAATAACAAAAAACGAGAAAGAAGTGTTTTATCCTCTTGTAGTAACAGACTCCGACCAAAAAACAGCACGATTTAACTTTTCTTCATTAGAAGAAGCCGTTTTCTTTACAGAAGATGTAGTAACCAAAAAAAGAGACATTCAAGAAGTAATAGATGGATATAAAGAAATATATTGGAATGGAGAAAAACCAAGACAAAAAAAATATATTTAGAATACAAAAATCCAAAAATGTTGGATTTTTTTCTTTGAATAAAAATGAAAAATTCAAAAATTTAATTTTTTACTTTTAAAATATTGACGAAATAATTCTAAACAATTATTATAGTAAGTCAAAGCGAAATATATTTTTATAGGAGTTGACAAAAATATGGTAGACAAGAAGAACAAAAATCTTAAAAAACTACTTAGTATTAAGAATATTGTTTTACTACTAGTAGTTGTTTTAAGTGCGTTATTTTTTGTGTTTAACGGATTTGATTCGCTAAAATCTGTAATAATCAATTCACGAAAAATGTTTGACGATAATGAAAAAATTGATGGAAAGGAGTTAAATGATGTTAAAAACGATGGTACTTATCAACTATCATTAAGTGTTACAGGAGATGCTGAAACAGACACAAGAGTACCTCATGCCAATATCTTAATCATATATGATCAATCTGGTTCTATGCTAGCACACTTACCATCATCCACAGGATCATATGGACATACTGGAAGTTTACAATCATCCGGTTGGCATCAACTTTACAAGACAAGGACACGACATGTATCCTTTGGTGGAGAATACTATACTTGTAGTAATCCATTAGAAGATGGCGAATCTTACAGTGGGACACTATACTACGACAGCAATGGTAACTCAACTGGTGGATGTACTAGCTACTCCGGAAATAGATATTTATCCATTACTCGTGCTGATAGTGCTGAAAAAACAGTTTATGATTTTTCAAATGCCTTATTAAGCAAGAATCCAACCAGTGGTCCAGATACAGATGCAGTAGAGATGGCTCTTGTAACATTCAATACAAATTCACCTCCTGCAAATACATCAGACCCTGCTCAAGGATGGACTAGTAATAAATCCACTTTTACAGGTTTATTTGACAACACTGGAACATCACATAGAAGAACTTATCAAGACTTAACAAATTGGGAACAAGCATTAACGAAAGCTCGTAGTGTTCTTGAAGATGCCGATGGTGATCCGACTTTTGTTATATTTGTAACTGATGGTGCGCCAACGGTATATCAATTAGCAAATGGAAAAACAAGTTCTAAAGTTGACGATCCAATAGAGGCATATCCTTATGCCAAAACACCAGCTTATAACATAAATCATTTTAAGACTCAAGATGGTCAAAACAATGGTTCTGTAGTAGCAACCGGTGGAAATACTACTTTGTATGGAGTATATGCTTTTGGTAATGAAGCAGACTACTTAGATGATTTAATTTACTATGCTAAAGATGGAAGAAGTAGACCAGTTTCAGAGGGCGGAGAAACGTCTCAAACTGTTGAAACTACAAATTATTATAATGCGGCAGATAGTTCAGCATTAACATCTTCGTTAGCAGAAATTTTTAATTCAATTGTAGACACAGTAGGTTTAGGAGAAGCATTTATTCAAGATGGAACTACTCAAAAAGTGGAAACATCAACAGGGGATATTTCAACATTACTTGAAGTTGATGAAACTTCATTTGAATACTGGCTAGAGTTCCCAGTTACGAATAACAAAATTACTCGTGTTGATCCTCTTTCAGGAACAGAATATGAGATCACTCTTAGAAAAGATGAAACAACAGGAAAAATTATTGCTTCCTCTACCTATTGGGGAGAAAATTCTGATATTGAAGTCGAGGGAGAATTAGGAGTAGGAACCTTTAAATATAAATGGGAATCTGCTAATAAGCTATATAATTTTGATCCTCCAGCTGCTACTTTTGATAAATATGATCCAGAAACAAATCCAAATGGAACTGGTAAAGTAGACTGGCCATTAGGAAAAGTAGAAAAAGACGGTGAAGTAGTTCAAAAAGGAGTAGGAACACTATTAGATGGAGTTAAATATACGGTTACATTTGATGTTTATCCATCACAAGAAACGTATGATTATATTGCTCAATTAGAAAATGGAGAAATTGAGTATAATGATTTAGATGCTAGAATAAGAGATTATTTAGTAGATAATGGCAATGGTACTTACTCTCTTAGAACAAATACAACCGCCACTTTAACCTATACTGATACTAGAAATGGAAATACAACACCAACGACAAAAACCTATAACAATCCAGATCCAGTTGCAACCGATGCATCTGATTTGAATGTTGAAAAAGTATGGTTAAATGAACTTGATTGGCGTTCAGCACCAGCTAATACAACATTAGCTATGAACTTAATTCGTGATGGTGTTGATACAGGTTTAACCATTAATGTTAATAGTGATAACAATTGGACCAATTCTCGTGCTATCGCAACCGGTTTATTAAGAACCAAAGTAGATGGAGAAGGAAAGACTCATATTCAAGTATTGGATAGAGGACATGATTATACATTAAGCGAACCTGAAATTATTTCAGATGATTTCCAAACCTATCGTTGGGAAATGACAATGGAAACTGCTCACCCAATGATTATTAACGGAGAACTTACAACATTAGTATTAGTAGAGGATGATGAAGTACCAGCTGTCTTTAACAGTAATTCAGGTGAATATGATGCTAGTGTTGATTATTTAGTAGATGGTAATAGACACTACTATAAAATTTGTAAGAGTTATCAAAATGGACAATGTCAAAATCCTAAGATTTATTATGATAAAGAAATTGGTTCTCATTTGAATGCATATAACAATCGTAAGAGTAACTTTAACTTTATTAAAAAAGTATTAGGAGATGCGGTTGGTGGAGAAGAATTTGAATTTAAATTCAAAATTAATGACGCCAATATCAATGAAAGTTTAATAGATACTATCGAAGATGCAAGTGAAATTAGAGATAATTATTCCACTTGGTTCTCAGTATGTGATACAAAAGTTGATCCAACATGTGTATCTTCTGCAAGTTTAGTAAGAAATCTTGATACAGATGCTAACGCAGAAGAAGGAAATACTGGATATTACTACGCAAATGATAATTCTGTAATTACAGTAAAATTAAAAGACGGATGGAATGTTCGTGTAACAAATATTGGTACAGGATCTACCTATCAAATAATTGAATCAAAACCTGAGAGCCCATTTGAATTAACAGATATTCAAGGAGAATTAACAATCAGTGTACCAGAATTACCTGTAAATGCGGTGCAAGTATCTGATGGAGTATATCAAGTTGGACAAACGACTTATACACGTGTTGAAGAAACAGATGGTAATGGAAAAGTTACCGTACATTATGAATATACCTATACTCCTGATATTGATGTACCTACAAGAACAACAAATGGAACAATTGTTGCTCCAAACACAAGTTATGAAGTTATCTACACGAATACTTATCCAAAAACACATTTAACGGCAACAAAAGAATGGCACGGTGGTGATAAACCAGTAGAAGTAACTTTATATAGATCTGTAAATGGAGGAGCAAAACAATTAGTACCAGCTAGAGAAGCAACCACAGAAGACGAGGGATTTGAAAATCCAGTATCTCTAAATGCAGAGAATTCATGGACACACACCTTTAAAGATCTTGATTTAACAGATGCAAATAATAATGTTTATGAATACTTTGTAGAAGAATCACCATTAGATGGTACATATGAAACTATCTATTCAGGAACTGAAGATATAGTAATTAGTGCTATTAGTAATCCAGAAAATGCAGAAGAGTTACGTGTAGGAGTATCTCTAACTGGAAATGATGCTTCAACAAATGAAGAAGAAGAAGTAACTTTAACAGAAGCAAATAACTGGCAAGTAGTTCTTGAAGGAAAGAATTATTTAAACCCAGATGGAAGTTTAAAAACAGTATCCATTCACCATGATTCTTTAGCAACAATTCGTTATTTCCTAACAAATAGACAAAATACAATTGTTAATGAAGAAAAAACAACGGTTGAAGGACAAAAAACTTGGGATGATGCCGAAAACCAAGATGGTATTCGTCCAACTTCTATCACAATCAATTTATTTGCCGATGGAGAAAAAATTGATTTCAAAACTGTGACTGCAAATGATAATAATTGGAGTTGGAAATGGGAAAATCTTCCAAAATACAAAGCAGTTACAGTAACAGATGATACAACCGGAGAAACAAGCATTACCTATCAAGAAATCATTTATTCCGTTACAGAAGAAACTGTTACCAATTATCAAAGTGGCATAACAGAAAATACAGATTACAGTATCACAAATAAACACGATCCATTCAATTCAATTGTAACGATTGAAAAAACATGGTCAGATGAACACGACCAAGATGGTATTCGACCAGATTCAATTACTTTAGTATTAAAAGACAATAATAATATGATTATCAAAGATGGTAATTCAGACTATATTACATTAACAAAAGAATCAGGATGGAAGTATACGGTTACACTTCCACGTAGAGCAGAAGGAAACGATTTAGTATATACCGTTAGTGACGTTACTATAGATGGAGTTAATATTAGTGAAGTAGGACCAGCTGCAAGAGAATATACGGCAACGATTAGTGAACCTGTGGCATCAACAACTCCAGGTACCGATACAAATCAAACCATTTTATTATCCATTGATAATAGTCATACTCCAGAAGAAATCGAATTAAGTGGAACAAAAACTTGGAACGATGCAAATAACCAAGATGGTATTCGACCTGAAACCATTACAGTAACACTTTATGCAGATGGAACTCCTGTACCAGGTAAGACCCTAACAATCGATGCAAATAGTGCTGACACAGAAGGAAAATGGGTATATAATTTTGGAAAATTACCAAAATATGCTTCTAAAACAGATGATAATCAAGAAGCTAGAGAAATTGTTTATACAGTACGCGAAAATGATTTAACAAATATTGGTTATGTTGCTACTTATGATGATGGAAAAAATCTTGATATTATCAATACTCACATTCCAGAAACGACAATCCTAACAGGTACAAAGGATTGGTCAGATAATAATGACCAAGATGGTTTAAGACCAGATAGTATTACAATTCAATTATTAGCAGATGGAAATCCTGTAGAAGGAAAAACTGTAACAATAAGTCCTGATGAAGATGGTAATTGGCCAGAATATTCATTCGGAAATTTACCAAAATATAAAAATGACACATTAGCAAATTCAACAGCAAGGGAAATAGTATATACAGTTACAGATACTGTTAGCGGCTATACAGCAAGCTATGCAGATGGTGTATTAACTAATACTCATCCATCAGAAACTACAACAGTATCAGGATCAAAAACTTGGGCAGATAATAATGACCAAGATGGTTTAAGACCAGAATCAATTACGATTCATCTATTAGCCGATGGCGTTGAAAAAGAATCTAAGACCGTAACAGCGGAAGATGGTTGGACATGGAGCTTCCCAGATCTACCAAAATATCGTGATCATGGTACAGCAATTGTTTACACAATAAATGAAACAGGAGTAGACACAAATGATTACGATATAGAAGTAATTGGAACGGATGTCAAAAACACTCATATTCCAGAGACAACAGATGTATCTGGATCAAAAACTTGGGCAGACGATGATGACCAAGATGGATTAAGACCAGAATCAATTATCATTAACTTACTTGCGGATGGTAAGAAAATTGACGATAGAACCGTAACCGCTAAAGATGGATGGGCATGGA
>CAMNHK010000022.1 GCA_946539445.1 uncultured Caryophanales bacterium | reverse complement strand
GATTGCTCAAATAGTAAAGAAAATCTACATCAAAAAATACAAAGAATGGTTATAAATGATATAATAAAACAAAGGTGAAACTATATGGATATTATAAATAAAGCAATAGATGCATTTCGTTTTAAAGATACCGTTTTTTATAAAACAGATTCCGATTTACAGGAAAGATTCAATGCACTAGAAAAACTGAACAAAGAATTCCCAAATAATGAAGATCTTTTAATAGAATTATATACAATAAAAAAAGGATTAGAAGGAGAAAATGAATTAGCTTATGAATTGAGTAAAGCCAATATTGGTATGTATGTTTTACGGGATATTAAACTAAAATATGAAGATTTGACAGCGCAAATTGACTATGTAGTACTAACTCCCATGTATACTTATCTTATAGAATGCAAAAATTTAGTTGGAAATATAACCGTTAATGATAAAGGGGATTTTATAAGAGAATTAAGTATCAATGGGAAAACAATCAAAAAAGGAATGTATTCACCATTACGACAAGTAGAAGCGCAAAGAGAAGTATTAAGAAAAATTTGGGAAAGTAAAGTAAGCAGAATAAAAAAAATCTTTGCTTCTAGTCATTTTAACGAGTATAAAAGAGTACTAGTAGTAGCAGCTAATCATGATACGATTTTAAATACAAAATATGCTCCTAAAGATTTAAAATATAAAGTTTTAAGATCCGATTCATTAGTAAGACAATTGCAATATGATTTTGATAGTAGAGATATGGATGTTCCATTAGAAACCAAGAAATCTTTAGAAGAAGCCGCTAAATCGTATATAGAAATAAGCTACAAAGAAACAATTGATTATTATGAATTCTATAAAAAGAAGTATAAATTAGAAGAATTAGTTTGTCCAAAATGTGGCGGACAATTAGTGAAAAGAAAAGGAAACTATGGAGAATTTTACGGGTGTAATAATTATCCTAAATGCACTTATACACAAAAAATAATGAAAACTAAATAAAAACAACAATCCATTAAGATTGTTGTTTTTCTATGACAATGATACAAGTACTATTCGGTAATTTCACAATATTCATATTAGAATCGAATAATACAATTTTATTTAATAGATTTTTTTCATATCCTTCTTGTAAGAATGGAGTACAGCGAATAATATGAGAATTTGGTAAGTTCTCCTGAATTAAATTAGTATATTCAGTAGGGGTTAGATAACCAAATTGTTCTTGTACTTCTAATGGATAAGCATCTTCTCCCCAAGTATAGGTATATAAGAACTCCATCGCATCATTTACTAACATTTTAACTTTGTTTTGATCAATTGTTTGATACGTAATCTCTCTTCCTTTAAAGTCCTTACAGTATCTTTTTAAAATATTGATATCTTCCACATTCTTAAATTCTATAATTCTTTCTTGATCTTCTGGTTCTGTTTTGATTCCATCTCGGATTAAGATTCTTCCACCAACTGGTAATATTTCATAGGCCTCTTGTAAGGCTTTAATAACGGTATGGATATTAAACTTCTTTCCTTCATATTCAATGTAGGAATATAATTCATGAATAATAGAAGAGAATATAATGGTATCTAAGCTACCTTTTTTAAAGTAATTTCTTAAATTTAAAGCATCTCCCTTTACTAAATTCCAATGGCGATTTTCTTTGATTTTCTTCTTATTTAATTCTTCAATAACATTCGAAGAAATATCAATACCATAGACATTTAAGCTAGGATAATTATCTTCTATTAAATTCAGGAAGGCTCCTCCACCTGGACCTACATCTAATACATTTTCTCCCACTATATATTCTAATAACTTAGATTTATGATGAAGAGAAGAATTCATGATATTTAAATACTCAATTTCATTATAGAAACGGTCATAATCATCTTTTCGAAATCCAAATAAATCATAAAGAATATAAATAGATTTCTTATACAAAGAGGTTCCTTTAGAAGCAACCATACAAAAATCAATTAATTTAGTAGCCGGAACTGAAAACTTAAAATCAAATAATAAAGTATGATTTCTTTTGGATAGTTTAAAAGAAATATGAGGACTATTGATGATATGGTTGTTTAATAAATCCTCCAAATCTAAAGTAGATAAGTATTCTTCTATAATTCTTTTTTTAAACAAATTAATAACCTTTTTATTATCAAAATCTATATACATAGATTTCATTATTTTTTCAAAAGTTAGATTGGTCTCATCTTTTAACTCATTCGCACATATCAGTAAAATCTTAATTTGTTCTAACATAGAATAATTGTTTAAAGCCACTTCATAGTACCATAAATCTACTTGATGTAGTAAGACAAGTATTTTATTTTGAATTCGATTATCTTTAAATAGAGTTAAAAGTTCTTCCTCTTCTTCTTTTGATATAGAAGAACCATTTAAGCGACGAATTCTTTCTACTAAAGAATAGGATTTATCAAATTCATTATGAACGATGAATGAAACAGTTTCCTTGATTTCTTCATGAATTCTTTCGTAGACTTTTTCATCAACAGATTGAATAATACATTCGTTTAATGTTAATAAAACTTCTTCTAATTCCTTGGCGGAAATGAATTTTTTTTCAATTAATCCATATAATTCTCTATTGGAAGTAAGATTGGTTTCTCCTCGGATATATTGACCAATAAGGCCATGGGTTTTAATTAAGATAAAAACAACTTCATCATAATTTTTTACTTCTTCTTTATAAATCATAGAAGAAGCAATATTATGAATGTATAAATCATATCCTAATTTTTTCCATCTTCTACGGTCTTCCTTGGATCCTGTTTTACTAACATCCATCCATTTTAAAGTTTCACTAACATAGTAATATACATTTTTATCTACTTTTTTAGAATCTAAAATAGCTAAACTTCTCATGACACTTTCATAAATAAGTTTACTATTATTCTGTCGTACGCTATCTAAATGTTCAATATTATAGTTTTTTTCTTTTGTATTTTGTAAATATTTTTCCCATCGTTCCATAAATATCCCTCTAACAATATTATACATAATTTTAATCGAATCGAAGAAAAATTAATAATGAAGTGAGAAAAATTATCAAAAATGTGATATAATGAATGTACATCTTATTAAGAGTGATGGAGGGACTAGCCCGATGAAGTCACACCAACCTATTTAGTTAGGTGGTAATGCTAGATCAATAAGATAACTTGAATACCTAGAGTTATCTAGGTATTTTTTTTATTCCTAATAAGATGTAGAAAGGAGTTAACAAATAATAAAAAAACAAAAAAAGTAAAAAAAGAAAGGAATAAGAAAAATGATAGAAAAAGTAAATCCAAGTCATCCAGATAAAATAGCGGATCGTATTTCTGGAGCAATAGTGGACTTGGCCTATCAAAAAGAAAAAGATCCAAAGGTAGCAGTAGAATGTTTAATAGGGCATGGAAACTGTCACATAATAGTAGAAACTTCTGTAGAGTTAAGAAAGCAAGAAGTAGAAAAAATAGTAGAAAGAATCGCCGGAAAAGTAAAAACTAATTTAAAAGTATATAAGCAAGACCCATATTTATCCAAAAATCAAGAAGAAAAACTTCGTTGTGGAGATAATGGCATATTTAAAGGTGTACCACTCACAAAAGAAGAAAAGAAACTTTCAAGAATTGCTAGAGACATCTATAAAAAATACCCATATGATGGTAAATATATTCTGGATCAAGATAGACTAATTATTTGTCAAAGTAATGTAGAAAGAGAAGATTTACAAAAAGAGTATAAAACAGCAACCATTAATCCTTTAGGATATTGGACAGGGGGATTAAATGTGGATACTGGAGCAGTAAACAGAAAACTAGGTTCTGATATGGCTCAAAGTGTAACAGGTGGAGGAATTCATGGAAAAGATTTATCAAAATCCGATGTATCGATCAATATCTATGCCTTCCTAAAAGCCCAGAAAACAAAAAAAGAAGTCAAAATAAGTTGTGCCATTGGCGATGAAATAGTCGATGGTATTCCATATGAAAAAATAGTAAAGATTGCTAAAGACTACATTAATCAATTAGGAGGATTTGAAAAACTGGCAGAGTGGGGATTATATTAAAAGAATACAAAAGCAAAAATCTATGATAAAATAGTCTACGAATGGAAGGGATAGAATGAAAAAACCAATCATAATTGCGGGGCCATGTACGTTTGGAAGTTACGAGGAATTATATAAAAATGCAACTCTTGTCAAAGAAAGAGGAATAGAATATTTAAGAGCTGGTACTTTTAAAATGAGAACGAGTCCAGATTCTTTTCAAGGATTGAGGGAAGAAGGCATGGAAATGCTTTTAAAAATAAAAAAAGAATTAGGACTAAAAATAGTAACAGAATTTACTTCCATTGAACAAGTTCATAAATATGGAGATAAAGTTGATATAATCCAAATAGGAACTCGTAATATGTATAACTATGAATTATTAAAAGAAGTGGGAAAAACCAAAACCCCTGTTATCTTAAAAAGAGCTTTTTCAGCGACTTATGACGAATGGATTAAGGCCGCAGAATATATTAATAGAGAAGGCAATAAAGAAATTATTCTTTGTGAAAGAGGAGTACGAAATAACATTTCCAATGAAACAAGAAATATGCTTGATTTACAAGCGATTCCCTACATTCATCAAAAGACAAATTATCCTATAATAGTAGATCCGTCTCATGCCAGTGGCTTATCTTATATGGTAGAGCCAATGTCAAAAGCAGCGATTGCAGCAGGCACTGATGGTCTACTAATAGAAGTACATTATCATCCAGAAGAGAGCTTATGTGATAAGGAAGAAACGATTGATTTTGAAACGTTAGATCATATTTTAGAATTTATAAAAAAAGAGAAATAAATTCTCTTTTTTATTTTTTTAATAATTCGATGAATTTTTGAATGACAATATTATTCTTTCGATTTTGTTCTACTAAACAAACTAAGTCTTTTGCATCCAAATGAAAATTGGTTTTTACTTCGATTAATTCTTTCGTATCTAGCTTGGATTGAACATATTCTCGAACGACTAATCCAACTCCTAAACCATTTTGGGCACAATCTTCAATAATTAAGTCATTTCCAATTTCCATTAAAGGATGAATCACAATGTTATTGGCTAAACAAAATTTATTGAAGTTTTTCCGGTTACTAGCATTAAAAGGAAGTAAGATGAGTGGAAGAGTCTCTAAATCTTTTTTATGAATGATTTTATTTTGATAAGGGCTATTAGGAGATACTACAAAAATATCATGTAGAGATTTTAGTTTTGTAATTTGAAAGTTATCCGGAACCGCATTTGGTAAATGAGTAAAAACAATATCCACAAGTCCAAGTTGTGCTCTCTTGATTAGTTCTTCTGTAACAACCGTATGAACAATCACATTAATATTGGGATAGATTTCATGAAATTCTTTAATATAGGGCATGAGATATCTCTGCATAATCGTATTTCCTGCTCCAATATTAATAGTACCTTGTTCCATATTATTAATACTATCAATATCTCCTTCAGCGGATAATATTAACTCCATTGCCTTTTTAATTTTATCAAATAATAGTTCTCCGGCTACATTCAAAGATACACCATCCTTGCTACGATTAAAAAGAACGGTATCCAAATCTCTTTCTAATACTTTGATGGATTTACTAACAGCTGGTTGACTAACCATTAATTCATTCGCAGCTTGCGTAATACTTTTATTCTTCGCCACATAATAAAATACTTTATAGAGTTCTAAATTCGTTTTCATAATACCTCCATAACCACAAGTTATATAAGACATGAAAAATATGTATTTTTATTATAACACAAAACCCATTATAATACAAACTTGTTTGAAGGCCTAACAAACGAAAAATTATAGAAGGAGGGTTTCTGTTGGAAAAGACATTATTGGAAAGATTAAAAGAAGTAAAAAAGATGGGAGAAATATCTCATGTATGCTTTTTTAATACGGGAGTCGTTCGTAAAGATGAAAACTATTCCGCTTCTCGTATTAAAAAAATGGATAGCCAAGACAATTATAAAGCCATCGAAGAAGTATTCTATAAAGCTTGTGAAAGCTATTCTCGTCAATATGATTTTGATAGTATGGAAATGGATCTAGAATTAGGATTAATTTTTGAATCTTCAGATGTAGATTCTACAAATACTATTAGAGAAGGGGCAAAGCCAATACCCAATACGGTACGTTACTATACCGGAAGTGTTAAGAGTCACCTTAATGGAGAACAAACCAACACAATTGATTATGATCGTTTAGGATATGGTAGACAAGGATATATCAGTTTCCCAAAATTAATTGGTTATGTTCGTATGAATGGATTAGAATGGATCGGACCAGAATCTTTTGAAGAATTAGAAAAGAGAATTCTAAGTGGAGAATCTTTCGATATCAAACTAGCAGCTAATCTAGTAGAAAAAGAGGATACAATAGAAGAAGATCCAAAACAATTCGTTAAATAAAGAGTGGATAGTTTTATCTACTCTTTTCTTGATTCTAGAGTGATTGAAGATTTTAAAGATATGTGGTATGATTAACAAAGAGTAAAATGGGAAAAGAGAGAGGATTTATGAAAAATAAGAAATTATGGATTGGAATCATAATCATTATCACATTAGTATTATTATTAACGTTGATAGTAGGACTCATCTTAGGACGTAATAAGTCCAATCACTTAGATAGAAAAGATGTAACCGTTACATTTAATACCGTTGGTGGAACAGGCGTAAAAGATATGAGAGTAAAAGAAGGAACCGTGATTACTCTTCCATCCACTGCCAAAGACGGATACAACTTTAAAGGTTGGTATTTTGAAGATAAAAAAATCGGTAATACGTATAAAATTGATCAAGATACTTCCTTTACTGCCAAATGGGAAATAATCCCAGAAGGAGCCAAAACTTTTACCATTACATTTGATTCCGTTGGCGGAACAACTGTAGAAAAATTAACGTTAGAATGTGATAAGGAAATATCTCTTCCAGCAAATCCTACAAAAGAGGGATATACTTTTATTCATTGGCAAGATAAAAATGAAAGACCTATTATAAACAAAGCACTACTTGCTTGTGAAGATGTTACTCTTTATGCTAAATGGGAAAAGAAAGAAGAAGAGAAAAAAGAAGAAAAACCAGAAGAGTCAAAAGAAAAAGAATACACTTGTCCAGAAGGATATACTCTAGAAGGGACAAATTGTATTATGACCAAAGAAGCAACAGATAGTTGTGATAAACAAAATGAAAAAGACTACAATGGAAAATGTTATGTAATTCATTCTTATCAACCAGGAACTTGTAAGCTAATGACTGGATCAACAACTCCAGGGAATCCAATCTTAGAAGATGGAGTAGTAATCAAGGTAAGTGGAGATTATTATTGTGTAAAAGAAGCACTAGATTTCCATGATTGTGATACAAATCCTGAAAAAAGAATCAATGGAACATGCTATCGCTATTCCCAAAATAATGGAGCTTCTTATAATCCATGTAGGGATTATGAAGAAAGCGAATATGTCATCGGGAATGCTCTATATGATCCATCCATTGGTAGAACCAATGTAGCATCTGGTTGCTATACATCTGTACCTTATCATAAATTATGCGAAGAAGGATTTACTCTTTCTGGTTCAGAATGTATAAAAACAATAGAAGCAACAGAAAAATAAGACAATCCTAGGATTGTCTTTTTTGAAAGAAAGGAGTCACTATGAGAAAAAAAGTATATTTAGAAAAACAAAAATTCACAACCAATACTTATATGAAAGAAGCCATAGATTATGATATTATAATAGTCAAAGAAGAAGACGTTTTTGTAACCATTAAACATTATAAGAAAATGACAAAACCCGTTGTATTTGACAATAAAACATATATAGGAGAAGGTTATTATCTAGTAGAAATTACTCCTCTAAACGAAAACTACAATATTCGATTCTATTTTGATTCAAAAAAAGAATATATTAATTGCTATATCGATATAACAAGAGAAAATGGAGTAGAATATAAGACTCCTTATTATATTGATTTATACTTGGATATTCTTTATAATCTAGAAAATCATACGTACTATTTGGTAGATGAAGAAGAATTAGAAGAAGCGTATCAAGCAAAGAAGATTAGTAAAAAAGATTATCAATTTGCTTATAAAATTGGAAATAAATTATTAAAAGAATTAGAGAATGGTTGGAATCCAAAAGAAGAATGGAAACCAGAAAAATATTTGATGAATAAGGAGAGCCTATGAAAGAGATAGCTTTAACTATAATAGAAGAATTAAAGTCTTATAAAGAATTATATGTAATCGGTCATAATAATATTGATTCAGACTCTTTTTTCTCTAGTTATTTATTATCCGTTATTTTACAATCCTTCCAGATACCAGCAAAGTTTTGTATGCTAGAAGACTATCAGATATTAGAAGAAGATAAAAAAGAAATCTTAGATTTTAAAATAGAAGATCCAATTATTCTAAGAAGAGAAGATTGTCAAGATAAATACTTCCTTTTAGTAGATCATAATGATCCAGAGCAATCTCTAAAAGAAGGAAATGGCAAAATCGTTTTATCCATTGATCATCATATAATAACAGGAAAAGTAAAAAACTGTTATTCAGAAGAGTATACCAGTACAGGCCTTTTCCTATATGCTTTATTTAAAGATATTTATCCATTTTCAAAGATTCAAAAAGAAATCATTGCCTTAACGGTAATGGCAGATTCTTGTTTTTTAACGACGTCACGTTTTAAAGAAAGTGATAGAATATTATTAGAAGAATTAAATACAAAACTAGATGCTACAGAAATGAGAAGAAAGTATTTTCATACAACGGACTTTTCCAAAGAAAAAGATTTTAATATAAAAAATAATCATAAAGTGTATCATCTAGAAAACTTAGAAATAAATAGAGTTATTCTAAAAGGATATCAAGAAGATAAAAAATATTTAGAAGAGTATTTAATAAGAAGCAACGAATTATATTCCAATAACCTATTCATTTGGAATGAATTTGATACCCTTCATACCTATGTATACTACAAAGGAAGATTCTTAAAAGAATATGATAAAATTGTAACAAGTAGTATGCTAATTACCAAAGATTTATTAGCAGAGATTAAGAATATAGAGGGCTAGAAGAAAGAAGGATGCCTATGAATTTATCAAAATCAAAATACTGTGAAGGAATACAATGTAAAAAAATATTATGGTTGGATAAGCATTGCCCAGAAGAAAGAGGAGAGCCATCCAATCAAGCAGTATTAGATAATGGGACTGAGGTAGGACAACTGGCTAAAACTTTATTTGGAGAGTATATAGATATTGATTTCAATGAGAATTTACAGCAAATGATAGAGGATACAAAAAAAGCAATCCAAGAGAATGAAAGGGGAGTAATTACGGAAGCCTCTTTCCTCTATGATCAAAACTTTTGTAGTGTAGATTTATTAAAAAAAGAGAATGACGAATATGAAATCTATGAAGTAAAAAGTTCTACCGAAGTAAAAGATATCTATAAAGAAGATGCTTCCTATCAGTATTATGTTTTAACTTCTCTTGGATACAACGTAAAAAGAGTTTGTATTGTTCATTTGAACAGTCATTACGTAAGAGAAGGAGATTTAGATTTAAATAAATTATTTACTATCGTAGATATTACCGATACTGCTCGTAAAAAACAAAAAGAGATTCCAAAAAAAATAGAAGAAATTCGAGAATATGTAGGACAGGAAGAAGAACCATCTCAACAATTGGGACTTCATTGTACCAAACCCTATGATTGCCCTTATTTTGCCTATTGTACCAAAGAATTAGAAAAACCAAATGTTTTTGATATAAGAGGAATGAAAGCCTCTACAAAATTTATATTATATGAAAAAGGAGTTATTACTTTTGAGGATTTATTACAAGAAAATTTAAATGATAAATACTTAGAACAAGTAGACTTTGAAGTAAACTCCAAAGAAGATAAAATTGAAAAAGAAAAAATACAAGCTTTTTTAGATACTTTAACATATCCCTTGTACTTTTTAGACTTTGAAACATTTCAGCAAGCGATTCCAATGTATGATGGAGTAAGCCCTTATAGTCAAATTCCTTTTCAGTACTCTCTTCATTACCTAGAAGAAGATCAGGAATTGAAACATAAAGAGTTTTTAGCAGCCCCTGGAATCGATCCTAGAAGAAGCCTAGCAGAAGCATTAGTAAGAGATATTCCAAAAGATGTTTGTACTTTGGCCTACAATATGTCATTTGAAAAAACTGTAATCAAGAATTTGGCCAAACGTTATCCAGATTTATCTTCTCATCTTATGAATATCCATGATCATATCAAAGATTTAATGATTCCTTTTTATAATCGAAATTATTATACTAGAAAAATGCAGGGTTCTTATTCCATTAAATATGTACTCCCTGCCTTGTTCCCGGATGACCCTTCCCTAAATTATCACAATTTAGAAGAAGTCCATAATGGAAGTGAAGCGATGAATGCTTATGCTAATATGGGAAATTTAACACAAGAAGAACAAGAATCCTTGCGAAGAAATTTATTAAAATACTGTGGATTGGATACTTATGCCATGGTTAAAATATACGAAAAATTATTAGAAAGTGTAGAAAGGCATAAATGCTTTCAAAAAAAATAGGAGGATTATGAAAGATGTATCAAAAATGATAGGGGATGTACTATTTAACTATCGAGTAGGAGTATGGATTGAGAAAGAAGGAAAGGTTTATTTGGAAGTAAATCCAAATATTGACTTTACTACCATACCAGGTGGAAGAGTGAAAACAATGGAAGATAGTAAAGAAGGAATTATTCGGGAAATGCAAGAAGAGATGCATATTACCCTATCAGAAGATGAATTAAAACTAAAAACAATTTTAGAGAATTTCTTTGTCTATGAGGAACGAGAATATCATGAGCTATTTATTTTATACAAAATAGATATGGATAAAGAGGATAATCGTTTCCAAGAAAAAGCTAAAAATTATGATTCTGAAGATAGCTATTATCACTGGGTAGAAAAAGAGAAACTAGATGAAGCTAATTTACTACCAGATGTTTTAAGAAAAATATCCGAGGGAGATAAAATCGATCATATAATCTTGAATAAAGCGAAAGGAAAAAGGATTTACGAATAGAGTAGCAATACTCTTTTTTCTTTACAAAATAAAGAAAAAGTTGTATAATAGAAAACCATCAATGGGGTGATGGTATGAATAAAAAAGCCAATGTATTTTTAAATAGTTTTGAATTCCTATTTTTTAGTATTTCCTTAATAAGTATGGGAGCATTTCTAAATGCTCATACTCTACAACCGTTTGTAAGATATTCGATATTTTCCATTTCAATTCTATTTGGAATGTTATTTATCGCAATAGAACTATTCTTATGGATATTAATGAATGGAAAAAGTAAATTCTTAGATATAGCTTATTTATTGGTAGAATTGATTTGTTGTGTATATGCAACTACAAAAATACCATTTTCAGGGTTATTCTTATTATTAGGATTTAGTTTTATGAAAGATAGTTTGAGAATTGCTTTTGTAAAGAAATTATATATTCCAAAAGAATTTGATTATTACTGTAAAATGTTTGGTATAAAAGTAAAAGACTTTAAAAAGAAGAAGAAAGTTCCAACGAAAAAACCAACTCTTGCGATTCCAGAAGAAGACTTAGGAATCGTAGAAGCAATGGTCGAAGACAAGAAGCCAAAAGTTGTACGTAAAAAGACAGCTTAGGCTTCTTTTTTTTGAGAAGAAGAATTGAATCACCAAAAAAGTTATGATATGATAAAAAAGAAGATAGAGAAAGAATCAGGTGATACAATGTATACGTTAGAAGAACTATTACAAAAATACGATGAATTAGAAATGGTTAGAAGACAAGGATATAGTAATCTAGATCCTGAAAAGAATCATTATTTTACAGAATTAGAAGATCGTTTAAGTGCTAATTTAAGAGCATATGGAAAAGCATTAGCAGAACAAAATCCAAATGATCGCCGTATTATTAGTACAGTTTATGCTGCTATGCCACTATGGGCTCCTAGAATCTATGAAGGATTAAGTGAAGATCTTCAAAATGATAAATTTGTAACCATGATGGCTTTAAAAAAATTTGATGAATCTTCTTATGGCAGAGTAGGAGCATCTCTTAGAGGAGACAAAGAAACTATGTTTTTACTCGCAACTCAAACAGCTGGAGAACTAAGTGTTACTCAATTTGCTCCAAGCTTATTAGCGGATCAAAATTTCTGGTCTGAACTATTAGGAGACTCTGATGTATTCCATTTATTAACAGAAAGCGAATATAGTTCTTTCTTATATCGTGTAAATCGCCTTAATGAAAAATATAAATTAGGAATTAATATGGGTACTTTAATTAGTGCCACTCAAATAGCAAAATCCAAAGAACAGTTTTACCACTCTCCATTAAAAGTAATGGGTAATTATGATTTTTGGATTAATAATCCATATATTGTAAAAGATATCGCCGAAGGAAAAGAAGATACCATTCAAAAGAATGTTAGAGGAATGTTAAAACAAGAACTATTGGAACAAGCAAGACAAATGGCAACCCAAAAACTAGTCGAAGAAGCCATTCATGAAATCCCAGTTCCTAGTCAACAAAATCCATATTATCATTAAAAGAAGGTTAACCCTTCTTTTTTATTTGTCATAGATTATACTGAGGTGATACTATGTACAAAGGTCAAAAAAGTGTACGAGGGGGAATGGAAGATTTTCTTTGCCCTTTTACCGATATGTATATAACCCAAGGTAGCAAAGGAAGTTTTTCTCACCAAGGAATATATGCTAACGACGTAAGAGGCAAAGTAGCCGGAATTCGTTATTCTTATTATGCTCCCTGTACATCGAAATGTATAAAAACGTATCCGGAATCGGGACAAGTGATGTGGCAATCTACATCGAAAGTAAGATTTGCCAATGGACGAATTGATTATGCCACTTATATGACAGCCCATGATGATACCATGGACGCCGTTCCAGGTCAAATTGTCGAACAAGGAGCTCAACTAGGCAATATGGGTAGTAAAGGCAATACAACAGGGGTTCATTGTCATATAGAAGTATCCCAAAGTAAAGACACCTCTTGGACAAAAAACGAATATGGAATTTATCATTTTAACAATGAATATGACTTAGATGATTGTTATTTCACAGATTATACAAACATTTTATATGGAATGGGAGGATTTTGGAGAACTACAGGAGAAGTACCAGTAATCGAAATAAATGGAAGTGAAGCCTTAGATCAAATTATTCATCCAGGAAGTAAGGTTATGTTTGATGGAATATTTCATGTAGATATTATAAAAAGAGGAACCAACTATTTTGGAAACACTAGCCTAACAGGAGTTTCTTATTATAACTATTATAATGAGAGAGTGGCTTCTTATCACTGGATTCCGCTTCAAGACTTCACCGAAGTAGATCAGTATGGATCAGAAATCAATCAAGATGATATTGTTTATGGAGGAGAAAGCTACGTAATCAATAAAAATGTTTATACCGTAAAAGAAGTAGATATACCAACCAATTCCGCAAAGATCATTTTAAACAATCACGCTATTTGGATCTTCAGTGCCTTTTTAAGAGAAGTACAATAAAAAAAGGTCTATGACCTTTTTAAGATAAAACTTGAGATAGGAATTGAATTAATTTCTCATTTCCTTCTTCAGAAAGATGAACTCTATCGACACTCCAATAGGAGTCTTTTACTTCAAAAGCATAGGAATGAATTCCTGGAATAGCGACTGTTTGATTTAGGGTAATAAGATAAAAATCATGATTAGTAAAAGTAGAAGTTAATTCTTGAAATTGTTCAGAAGTAAAGGAGAAAGAAGTATCATACAAGAAAACAATTCTTCTTGGTAAAGTATTACTTTCCTCTTTCTCTTTCAAATCTTGAAAAACCTCTTCATATGTAGAGATCATTTCAAATACTGGAATATTTTCATCAAATTGATTTTTAATCTTTTCATAAGAATTTAAAAGCAAATCATTTCCATAGAATAATATCTTTTGATTAAGTTCTTCTTCATACTGTTGCAGGATAGCTTCTTCTTGCAGCGAATATTGATTGTAATAAGAATCATAAATAGACTGATAAATAAAATTGGTATAAGCATCTCTTCCCACATCCGTTAAATGAATACCATCCGCAATAAAGTATTCAGAATGTCCGTTCGAATAACTAGCCCAATCTAGAATAGAAACTTGTGGATTGCGTTCTGCAAAAGCCCATAAATCTGCATTGACATGGACTTCCAAATCATTCGTAACCGTAATCCAATAGATTTTTCGATTCTCACATGTATCAAGTATTTCCAAACGACATTTTTCTCCACATTGGCCATTAGTACCAAGATTAATGACAACAGGATCTCCTAAATATCCTCCATACTTCATTCCAAGTAGAATACGATTTGCTTCCCAATCCGTTCTAGATACTTGGGCATCAAAGTAACCATTTGGGAATTTAGCATATAGATTAGGAACAGCCCCTAACATAACCGAATCTCCAATTCCAACAATAGGAAGATTTTGAACGTATGATGCTAAGTTTTCTTTTGTTTGCTGTATTTCCTGTAAAGACTGAGTCATAGACTCTTTTTCATCTAGAATTCGAGAAGCATATTCTTTTTGTCTCTTAGACATTAATTCTTTATTTAGACTTAATTGCCTTTCTAATTCATTCATCTCTTCCGTATGATCTTCACTAATACTATATTGAATGCATCCAAAAATGGAAGTAAATATCCATAATCCAAAGAAAACAAAGGAGTAAAACTTCTTTTTCTTTTTAAAATCCAAAGACATATGCAAAAGATAAGAGAAGAAAAGAATCACAAGAATAATCAAAGGTATTTTAATAAGAAAATGAATTTTTAAAAACTGGAAAAAATAAATAACAGGATATTGAATTAAATAAATTTCATAACTAAAGGAAGAGAAAAACGCAATAAAAGAATTTTTCTTTCGAGAAGAATCAACACTTCCATAATCGAAAAGTCTTCCAGAAATAATAGTCACAAGAATCATTCCAATAGAAAAGAAAGCACTTTCAGCATCTAAAAATAGAAAAAATCCACATAATATAACGGAATATATCATAAAAATAGGATAGTACCAATTCTTAGATACAATCGTTTTTGGAAACCATTTAGAAGAAAAAATAGAAATAGTACCAAGAAGGAATCCGAACAAATAAGAAAATATTCGAGTAAAAGTATCATAATAAACAACCATAATAGATTGATTCATACTTTGATAAGCAAAATATCCAAAACCACAAACCGTAATAATGGAAAGTATAAGGAGTAATAATTTTTCTTTTCCAAGATTCACTAATTTTTTCATTCCTAAGAATAACCAAGGAAATAGAATTTCTAGTTGAAGCAAAATCGATATATACCAGAAATGCATAAAAGGAGAATCCACATGATGAGCAAAATAATCTAAATTAGCATTTAATTGCCAATAATTGTTATAACCTAGTAATACAGAAGTAGTCTCTGGTTTTAGAGAGAGCCAATGAATCGATGGAATTAAAAAAGAAACAAATACTGTTGTAAAAGTAACTACTATAAGTGGTAAATATAGAGAAAAGAATTTTTTCTTATAATAAGCTAAAACAGAAAAATCTTCCTTTGAAAAAGAAGAAATGGATGCTAAATATCCACTCATCACAAAAAATAGACATACTGCGAGATATCCTCCTTTTAAGTAGCCTAGATGATAAAACAAAACTCCTATACAAGCTAAGAGCCTTAAAAAATCAAATTGTGCATAATAAGTCGTTTTCTTTTTCATATTCTTCACTATTATTATAGGAAAGAGAGAAAAAAAAGTAAACAATAAAAAAGGAGAGAATGTATGAAGAAATATTTGCCTATGATAATAGGTTTATTAGGAATCGTCACAATTATTGGATTTGTCTTAATAAAAGATCCACCCAAGAATTCCGCATTCCAGATAGAGAAAAATGTCATAAAGGAATAAGAAAGATACATACAATGAAAAAGAAGATAACTTTTTTGGAGGGATAAAATGAAAAAAAACAGCCCGTTGATTATATTCCTAGTTGGTATTGGTTTATTAGGATATTGGATGAATCAAAATAATGTTGTACCTACATCTGTAGTGGTAGAGGAAGATTCTTGGAAAAGTACCACTAATTTTCCAACTGTATTTCAAATAAAAGGACCTTGTACCTTTAATGGAATAACAGGTAATATTACAGGAGAAAACTGTAAACCTTATATTGGAAAAAAATATATTGATACAGGAATATCTTTGTATAGTAAAGAAAACTATGAAAAAGACTATGAAATCTATTTTGAGATAGTGGATTATTCTCCAAAACTTCAAGATAGTAGTGATTCTCAACAAACTATTATGAATGAAAAACTAGAATTATCGAAAGAAAACTACCCAGGTATTGCATTTCGTAGATCTGGAAATAATCTGGAAATAACGGAGAGAATCAATAATCAAAAAAAATCTGTTTATAAGAATTATCAAGATATTTACAATATCAGATTAACAAGAAAAGACAAAAAAGTATATTATTCTATCAATGAAGGAGAAACGATCCTTTTACAAGACTTAACCAATCTATATCAACCATTTGATACACCTGTATGGTTTGGCGCATCACTATCGGAAAATGGAGAAATATTTCGCATTTTTCGAGGTAAACTAGAGAATATTTATATAAAAATGGGAATATGGGAAGAAACCTAGATTTCTTCTTTTCTTTTTCAAAGAATTTTTATATAATTAGTTGTTAGGGGGGATTCATATGGAAAGAATAGAAGATTATTCCAATTCAAAAATACCATTAGCTGAAAGAGAACAAATCTTATTTCAAACAGTAGAGTATTTGGATGATGAAAGTGTTAAACTATTTAGTAAATTAGTAGACTTAGATGTATCTTCTATCGAAGAAATAGAAGATACCTACCAAAGAATTATAGAATTACAAAAACTATTTGCCAAAGTAAAAGAAGCCTATGATTATTTAATGTCAGTAGAAATAGCAAATTATTCATTTGCTTTTCGTCGATTAGAATTAAAATATTTTTTAAACTTTCTCGCAACGTTCTATGCTTTTAAAGTAAGTCCACCGTTAGGAATATTTTCCTTTACGGCCCTTAGTCATTTAACGAATACCTATTTTATGTCCGAGAAAGAGCAAATAGATGATGCCCTAGATCAATACAATATTGACGAAAGAATGAACACCATTCGTAGAACATTAGAAAACTGTTGTCGATTCTTTGATGGAAAGAGTCAACTAGAAGAAGAAAAAACAAAAACGAAGGAAGATTTAAAGAAAAGAAAAACAAGGCTAGCAGCCAATAGTTATATTATATTGTTTTTAGCTGGTCACTTAACGGTAGAAGATGTTCATAAAATGCCAAAAGAAATAAGAGATATGGTGATTCAAACAATAAAAAATAATGGGAACCCCAATAGTAAATCTTTATTTGAATTGTATGAGATTCTCCAAAGAGAAGAAAAAGAAAAAAAAGCCTATCGAAAAAAAGATGCTTAAAATAGTAAAGTATGTATAAAAGATTTAGGAAAACCTAAATTTTTTTTGCATATATTTTAAAAGTCATATATAATTGTCATAGATAATATGGAGTGATATTATGGCAAAAAAGAAAAGTAAAGAACAAGAAAGAAGAGATCAAAGAAAAAAAACTTTAATTCTAGTATTCTTATTCTTTTTAATGGGAATAGTTGGAACAGTTACTTATGCATGGTTTTCTTCTGATATGAAATTAAATATTGATGCGATGGATATTCACATTGAAACGAATGCTGGTATTCAAGTATCCATTAATGGAATTAATTGGGGAAATGAAATCAAAAAAGAAGATATCATAGACGCTTATAAAACCTATCCAAGTGCTACCAATCAATTACCAGAAACATTATCTGGTTGTTCGACAGACGGAAGTGCTTCAGGTGCCACTATGAATATGTTTCATGGAGTAACAAGAGAACATAAAAACGAAGGATATTTCTTGACGGCTTCTAGACAAACCGAAATCAATTGTGTAGGGGACGAACAATGTGCCGGAAAACACTATATCGCTTTTGATGTATTTATCTTGTTAAATGAACCAGCAACTTTATATGTTACCGGGGAGTCTTATGTTAGAAATAAAAGTGATAAGATTTTCGGAGGAGAAAATAGTGCTAGAATTGGTTTTGTAAATCTAGGAACGACAACCGATACCGTAGATGGTCAAAGAGCACAATACTTAGCTAATGCTTCTGGAAGCGTTATTTGGGAACCAAATTATGATACTCATACAACACATGGTATTAAAAATGCTGCTGATATTTATGGAATAACCACAACTGAAACAGGAGCCGCAAGATTATCTTATAAAGGAATCAATAGTGAAATCACAGGAAAAGGAGTTGCGATAACCGCAACGGATACCGATCCACACTTCACAACCGTTAATCCAAAAATCACAACGATTAAGGATTTTACCAATGACCAAGAATTAGATACATTCTCAAAAGGAATAACCAAATTAAGAATTTACTTCTGGTTAGAAGGACAAGATGTAGATATGGAAAATGAAGTAAGTGGTGGAGAATTAGAATTTAAACTAGAACTTGCCATTCAATAAAAAGAGTTAGAAATCAATCTAACTCTTTTTTTCATAAGGATTATTTTTAGGAAAACCCTTCACTGCTTCCTTAGGCTTATCTTCATCATTTCTATGTAAATACAATTCTTCACGAATATCTAGAATTCCTAAAGAATAGGTTTTTAAATAAGATTCCTCTTCTTCCGATAAAGTAGGATCACTATCCCGGAATTTACTTGTCACAATTAGTTTGGCAATCTCTTCCTTAGAATGTCCTTTCTCCAATAATTCATCAATCTCCATCATAAGACTAATCGAATAACTCATAAGTCTTTCATTACCCAGTAAAAAAGGATCTCCATAAGAAGAATTAGTCACTCCTAATGACATAGATAAAGATAATAATTTATAAATCTCTTTTTTTGACATATAACCATCTAAAACTATTTATGAGCAATTCCAGATTTATCCAAATATTCATCATCTTGTCTTAAAACATATCCTTTTACATAATCATAAACGGATTGTGAATCTGACATTAATTTATCATACGACTCACTCGGAACATCATATCTTTTTTCTTTCAATAGTTCCATATTCTGTCTAATAATTATTTGGTTCTGTTCCAGTATTGCTTTTAAATACATTTCTATACTCATATCATTTACCTCCAATTACACTATAACATAAAACAAGAGATAATGGTAGAGAAGAAAAAACTCCCGCAAACGGTTTTGGAGATGAAGTCAATACCTTAATAGACCTTTTTTCACTTTTTTGGGGCTGGAGCGCGAGAGCCCCAAAAATTCGCGGGCTTCGCCTGTAAGTTGTAGGATGGAAATAGTCCTTATTTTTACTAAAAGTATATAAATCGTAAAAAAAATCAAAACAAAAGAACCGCAAGGGGTGTGGGGGAAGGCGGTTCTTTTATTATTGGTAGTTGAGAAACCCAAAGAAAAAAGCACTTTTGTAGAAGATATTTAAATGAAAAATTAATTTTAATAATATTTGTTGCTATGATTCAGTAATTTAAGATAATAACTGGATGTAAATGGTCAAAAATTGACAAAATATATGCTATAATTAAATAGATGATTTATATCATGGAGGTAATGTATGAATAAAAAAGAACGAGAAAGAGAAGAACTTCATAAAACCATATGGAAAATAGCAAATGAATTAAGAGGTTCAGTTGATGGATGGGATTTTAAACAATATGTTTTAGGTTTATTATTTTATAGATTTATTTCAGAAAATATAGAAAATTATGTTAATGAAAACCAAAGAAAAGCAGGTATAAAAGATTTTGAATACAGAAAATTATCAGATGCTGATGCCTTAATGGGAAAGACAGCTATATTAGAAGAAAAAGGATTTTTCATATTGCCAAGTGAACTTTTTTGTAATATTAGAAAAGGAGCACAATATAATGATAATCTAAATGTAGTTATTTCTAATATATTCAACAATATTGAATCTTCTGCTAGAGGCACAGCATCAGAAAATGATGTTAAAGGATTATTTGATGATTTTACTATTGATAATAAATTAGGTAATACTGTTGACGAAAGAAATGAAAAACTTGTTAAATTACTAAATGCAATTGGAGATTTAAACTTTGGAGAATATGAAGATAATAATATAGATTTATTCGGAGATGCATATGAATTCTTGATGACTATGTATGCTTCGTCAGCAGGTAAATCAGGAGGAGAATTTTTTACTCCTCAAGAGGTTGGAGAATTACTCGCAAGAATAGTAATAATGGATAAAACATCAGTTAACAAAGTCTATGATCCAGCATGTGGATCTGGTGGATTGCTTTTAAAATTTGCAAAGATATTAGGAAAAGAAAATGTAAGAGAGGGATTTTTTGGTCAGGAAATTAACCTTACAACTTATAATTTAGCTAGAATCAATATGTTTTTACATAATATTAATTATAATAAATTTAATATTGCTAGAGGAGATACTTTAGTCCATCCAGAACACTGGGATGATGAGCCATTTGATGCAATTGTATCTAACCCACCATATTCAATTAAATGGGCCGGTAAATCTAATCCAATTCTAATTAACGATGAAAGATTTGCACCTGCTGGAATATTAGCACCAGAATCAAAAGCTGATTTAGCATTTACTATGCATATGCTATCTTGGTTATCACCTAAAGGAACTGCGGCTATAGTTGAATTTCCAGGTGTACTATATAGAGGTGGAGCAGAACAAAAAATAAGACAATATATGATTGACAATAATTTTGTAGACACAGTTATTCAACTACCAATAAATTTGTTCTTTGGAACATCTATTGCGACATGTATATTAGTATTAAAAAAGAATAAGCAAGATAATAATATATTATTTGTTGATGCATCTGATGAATTTGAAAATAGCTCAAATAAGAATAAACTATCTGAGATAAATATTAAAAATATTATAAAATTAGTTAAAGACAGAAAAAGTGAGGATAAAAAAGCTTATTTAGCTCCATACGATGAAATAAAAAATAATAACTATAATATTTCTGTTAGTTCATATATTCGAAATGATATAGAGGAAGAAACAATTGATATTCTTTCTGTCAATAAAGAATTAAAAGAATTATTCCAAAAAGAGCAAATGTTAAGAAATGAATTAAACCAGATTATTGATGAGTTAGAGGTAGAATAGTATGAGTGTAATAGATAATTTAATTAATGAAATCAACGATGCTCATGTTGAATTTAAAAAATTAATTGATATTTCAGAAATTGGAACAGGAAGTTGCAATAGACAAGATGCCACTGATAATGGATTATATCCATTCTATGTTAGATCGAAAGATGTATTCAGAATTGATAAATATGAGTATGATGAAGAAGCGATTATTATACCTGGAGAAGGTGGAATAGGTGAAATATTTCATTATGTAAATGGTAAGTATTCTTTGCACCAAAGAGCCTACAGAATTCATATTCTTGATAATAGAATAAAAACAAAATTTCTATATTATTATATGTTTAATAATTTTAAAAGTTTTATAATGAGTAAGGCGGTAAATGCCACTGTAACCTCAATTAGAAAGCCAATGATAGAACAGTTTGTTGTACCAATTCCACCAGTAGAACTTCAAAATAGAATTATTACTATTTTGGACAAATACAATAATATTCAGAGGATAGTAGATGAGGAAATCAATAAAACAAAAAAACAGTTTAATTATTGCAAAATAAAACTATTATCAAATTATGATTATAAATGTAAAATTAGTGAAATTGCCTTAAGTCATAGAGAAAAAAATAAAAATCAGTTGATTAATAATGCATATAGTATTACTCAAAAAGGATTAATACCTACATCCGAGTATTTTGGAGAAAAAACAAAGATTACAAGTACTAATACATCTGGATATTATATTGTTGAAAAAGGATGGTTTGTATATTCTCCGTCAAGAATAGATGTTGGATCTATTGGATATTTGAAAGATAATATAACTGCTATTGTAAGCCCAATTGATGTTGTATTTAGTTTAGATAATTCCAAAATAGATAATGATTATTTACTATATTTTCTTTTATCACCAAAAGGAATGTCAGAAATATTATATCAAAGACAAGGAATAGAGGGAACAGGCAGAAAAAATTTGCCATTTGAAAATTTTTCTAAGATAGAAATTCCGTTACCTAAATTAGATGAACAAAAAAGAGTTGTTGGAATTTTGAAAAAATTTGAAAAATATATAAATGAAATATTAATAACTAAGAGAAATTTGTATCAAAAACAATATGAGTATTACAGAAATAAATTGTTAAACTTTGAGGAAATAGCAAATGAGTGATGGAATATTTGATGATTTAGAAAAGGTTTTTGATGAAATTAAAAACGATTTAGATATAGTAACAGATAAAATAAAAATAGATTTAATATATGCTTTCAATGGTACCGGTAAAACTAGAATTTCAAGATTGTTTAAGGATTCACTTGACGAAAAAGTATTGTGTTTCAACTCAATGTTTCAAGATGAATTTTACTGGGATAATGAAAATTCGATATTAATTATAAATAAAAATTCATGGATTGCAAAGTTTGTAATAGATCAGGGATTAGAAAATACCATAGGGAGTCATTTTCAATTATTTTGTAATAATACAGTTGAAGCATCTATAGATTTAGAACTTGGAATAGTTGAATTTAGAGCAAAGACAATTGATGGATATGATGAAAATATAAAAATGTCAAAAGCTGAAGAAAGTCTATTTATTTGGTCGGTTTTTTATACATTTGTTGATTCCATGATTTATGAGTTGAATGAGACTGAAGAGAATAGATCCACGGATATATTTAATAACATCGAATATCTAATTATTGATGATCCAGTTTCTTCTATTGATGATATAAAAATATTAAATATAGCCGTAAAAATTTTTGATTTAATTGAGAAATTTAATAATATTTCTAGCAAAAAACCTAGTATATTAATTACAACACATCATGCACTGTTTTATAATTCAATCTATAACCTTTTTAATAGAGCTAATTATATAAGTTTTAAATCTTATATTTTGGATAAAAAGAACTATAATTATTCATTAAATAAAAAAGGTGATTCACCATTTGGGTATCATTTAATCTTAGTTGATAAGATTAAAAAAGCAATTGATAACTCAGAACTTGAAAAAATACATTTTAATATGTTTAGAATTTTATTGGAAAAAACAGCCAATTACTTTGGATATAAAAAATATGATGAATGTTTGCCTGAAAAAGAATATAAGAAAGAAATAATAAAACTAATAAGTTTATATAGTCATGGAAGTTTGCCAGAATTTGAATATTCAGAACTGACTGATCATGAAAAAGAAATGTTTATAGATGCCTTTAATGATTTTGTTAATTACTATAAGATGTAATTAATAGCAAAATATCTTAATAAAATTGCTTTTTATGGAGGTAGATGAAATGAATGAAATTATTTGTAAAAAATGTGGTATGAAATATGGTTATGAATTATGTGGACCAGTTTATCCAGGCTGTAAAGATAGAGAAAATGCTGACTGCCCTTATTGTGGAGAAACAGGTTATTCTACAATGACTAGCCAAATACTTGTTGTTACTAAGTTAGAAAAAGATGATAGTCCTATTGAAAATAATAAAGAAGGTGAATCAGATGAATAATATAGATTTGATAAGTGAAAACAACAATTCTACTGTATTATCTGAATATATAAGTTTAAATAGAGTAGCTACATCTTTTCAAAGCGAAGATGCTTTAGAAAAAGAATTTATTAAAACTTTAGTTGAACAGGGATATGAAAGATTAAATATTAACTCAGAAGATGAATTAATTCTTAATTTAAGAAGACAATTAGAAAAATTAAATAATTATACTTTTACTGATGGGGAATGGGATTCATTCTTTACTAAGGTAATTGCTAATAAGAATGATTATATTATTGAGAAAACAAGATTAATACAAGAGGATTATAAGCAAGAAATAAAACTTGATTCTGGTATAACTAAGAATATTTATTTAATTGATAAAAATAATATTCATAATAACAGTCTTCAAGTATTAAATCAATATGCTAACAATGATGGAAATTATGATAATAGATATGATGTTACTATTTTGGTGAATGGTCTTCCTTTAGTTCACATTGAGTTAAAGAAAAGAGGAATTAATCTAAGAGAAGCATTTAATCAAATAGAAAGATATCAAAGAGATTCTTTCTGGGCAGGATCAGGATTATATAACTTTGTTCAAATATTTG
>CAMNHK010000021.1 GCA_946539445.1 uncultured Caryophanales bacterium | reverse complement strand
AAGAGGAAGAGGAGAGCTATAGTGCACGAAATACCGATGATATTATTGGATTATAAAAGACCTTAGGGTCTTTTTCTTTTGGCTCTATTTCTTGACAAAATGGCCTTTTTTTGGTATAATATGTAGCACTAATGGGGGTTAGGTTATGAATAAGATATGGAAGTTACATTTTATACGTTTTGTTTGTGTTTTATTAATCGCAATTTGTTCGTTGGGACTATTTGAAATTACTACCGATCAAGATGAAGAGGTGCTACGTCTTTCTACTGATCGTTTGCATATGTTGGAAATTGCAATGGTTTCGGATGAAGAACCGGTTCCAGAAGTAGTAGTGGAAACTACACCCGTTGTGGAAGAAAGTCCTTCTATTCCTGTTGTGGAAGAGACACAAGATACTTATTATGCACCAGAGCCAGTTCCTTACAATTCTATTCAAGTTGGAAATGCTTTATCGAATCGTTTGATGAAGGATTATACGGGAGATCATTTTTATTTAAATCATAATCTGAATGGTGATTATGATGGAATTGGTGTTCCTTATATTGATTTCCGTACGGATTTTACAACGAAAAAGACTATTATTTATGCTCATAGTTCTACTAATGGAAATGGCCCTTTTCAAGCTTTACAAAATTATCATAATAATAAGTGGTTTTATGATCAAAACCCATATATTACTATCCAATATGAAGGAAATACTTATACGTATCAAATTTTCTCTGTTTATGTATCGGTTGCGGATAGTGAAGAAAGTGAAGGACTAGAATATTTCCATCATATTTATTATACGGATCAAGAATGGCAAGAAACCTTGAATCGATATAAGAGTCACTCTGAATATGATACGGGAGTATCTGTTTCTAGTAGTGATCGTATTATCATTTTACAAACTTGTTCGATGGATCCAAATTTTTATCAAAAATATTATCGTTATAATTTATTAATTATGGGAAAACTGATATAATGATTCTAGAAGGAGAATCATTATGGAAATATTTGATTTAAAAGACAAATTATCTTATTTAAAACAAGTTATGACCCTAGAATACGAGGAATGGGCTGATTTACCAAATGATCACAAGGAAGAGCGCATTCAAAAGAAAATTCAGTTTTATTATGACTATATGAATGAACCTGATTATTGTAAGTTGATTTTACTCGATCAAGATACTTTAATTGGGTTTATTTCTTTGTTTCCAAAAGATGGAGAGGAAGATTTATCCCCTTGGTATGCTACTATGTATGTCGTTCCTGAATATAGAGGAATGGGATACTCTAAATTATTAAATGATGCACTTATCGAGGAAGCCAAGAATCGAGGAATTCCTACTTTGTATTTGAAAACAGATTTGTATCATTTTTATGAGAAATATGGAGCTCGCTATTTGAAACCATTAAATAATGGAGAAAACTTATATCGAATGGATTTGGTAGGGGATATGATGAAATCTTATAGTTTTTGGGATTTATTTCCTTATTATACGGAACGATTAATGCTTCGCCCTACTACGGAAGAAGATCTTTCCTTATTATTAAAGATGGATTCTCAAGAAGAGGTTCAACGTTTTTTAGGAGGAGTAAAGAATTATTCGGAAGAAGAGAGAAGAGAGTTTCTTGCCAAAAAGGTACAATCCTATCAAGAAAGAAAAACAGTCCCTTTTACGATTTGTTTAAAGGATGAAAAACCAATTGGCTTCATTGAATTAAAAGAAAATGATAATAGAGAAATGGAGTTATCTTATCTATTTGATTTTGATTATTGGAAAAGGGGATATTGTACGGAAGCTGTACAAAAAATTCTTACGAAAGCATTTGATGCTTTCCCAATTGATAAAGTAGTTGCTCATACCATGACTGAAAACTATAACTCTACTCGTGTTCTTGAAAAAACAGGTTTTCAATTCATTGGTAAAGATGGAATATTTGATGAATATGAACTTCGTAAATGATAGAGTTGTGTTATAATGATGGTGGAGATGAAATTATGGAAGAAGAAAACACTTTGATTCAAACAGAAGCATTGTTGGAAGAAAGCGTCGATATAGAAGAATTTAGTAAGTCTGATTTAAGAGTAGTTCATATTAAAGAATGTGTAGCGGTTCCTAAAAGCAAAAAACTTCTTCAATTTACTTTGGATGATGGAACAGGAGAAGATCGTACGATTCTTAGTGGTATTCATGCTTATTATGAACCAGAGGATTTAATTGGAAAAAATGTAGTAGCTATTTTGAATCTTCCTCCTCGTAGTATGATGGGAATTGATTCTTGTGGAATGCTTTTATCTAGTACTTGGGAAGAAAATGGAGAAGAAAAACTTCATTTGATGATTGTAGATGAAGATATTCCAGCAGGGGCAAAACTATATTAATTCTATGGAATAGTTTTGAAAATAGATTTTTTTAAAATCTATTTTTTTAAAATTATCTTTTAAAATAAATAAATTATTTTTTGCTAAAATTAATTTAGTTGTGGAAAAGAGAGATTGTCTAGAAGTGTCAAAGATATCTCCCTTTTTTCTTTTCTCCTAAAACTGTTGAAAAATAAAGGAAAAATCATTCTTTTTTCTTCTTTTTTGGTTGACAATTTAATTTGTAAATCGAACAAAAACAGGGAAATATTTTCTATTTTGTTGGTATATAAGGGCTAAATGTTTTTTTAGAAGAAAATTTCAAAAAATAGAAGATGTAAAATTTCGTTAAATTAAAAAAATGTTTTTTAAAAACATTTACAATTTTTTAATATGTGTTACACTTGTATTAGCTTAAAAAAAGATGGCAGAGGAGTATAAGTATGGAAAAAGAAAAAGATTTTTTTGATGAGATCACAGTTGTTAAACGTAGTGGTCAAAGAGTAAACTTTAATGATACTAAAGTTGCGATTGCGATTAAAAAGGGTTTTGATAGTGTATATGAAGAATATGATGAAAAAGAAGTAAATAAAGTAAAAGAAAAAGTTCTTGATTATATTAAAAAAGAATATAAAGATCGTAAAACAATTGGTGTGGAAGATGTTAGTGATGCGATTGAGGTTATTCTACAAAAATTAAAATATAATGAAGTTTATGAGTCTTTTAAAGGGTATCGTGAAAGAAGAGCTGCTTCTCGTGAGGCTTTCGTCGTAAAACAACAACATAAGTTTGTTAAATCTATTGAAGCCTTAGGATTAAAATCTGCTATTGAAGAGAATTCTAAGAGAGAAAATGCGAATGTTGATGGGGATGGTCCAATGGGTACGATGCTTCATTTTGGATCTACCGTTTCTCGTGAATTTGCAAAAGCTTATTTAATGGATTCTAAATTTGCTAAAGCCCATGATGAAGGATATATTCACATTCACGACTTAGACTTCTGGGCTATGGGTACAACGACTTGTACACAAATTGATTTGAATAAATTATTTAAAAATGGTTTTTCAACTGGTCATGGATTCTTAAGAACTCCAAACAGTATTGGATCTTATAGTGCTCTTGCTGCTATTGCAATTCAATCTAACCAAAATGAACAACATGGAGGGCAAAGTATTCCAGCATTTGATTACTATATGGCTCCTGGTGTTTTGAAAACCTTTAAAAAAGAATTTAAACAAGAATTAGCGGATTTATTAGAGTTTGAAGGATTTAAACAATTAATTAAATTTGATCGTTTATTAGAAGATATTGATCGCTTAGATAGTATTGAAGTGGATCTTGCTAATTTCAGTGATTATACACAAGGTATTAAAAGATTGGAAGAATTATTTGCAAAAGCTTATGATAGTGCTTTAAAGAAGACGGATCGTGCTACTTTCCAAGCAATGGAAGCTTTTATTCACAATTTAAATACTATGCATTCGAGAGCAGGAGCTCAAGTTCCATTTAGTTCTGTTAACTTTGGAACGGATACTTCCCCTGAAGGAAGAATGGTTATTAAGAATTACTTATTAGCTACCGATGAAGGATTAGGACATGGAGAAACTCCAATCTTCCCAATTTCTATCTTTAAAGTAAAGGAAGGAGTTAACTATTATAAGGAAGATCCAAGTTATGATTTATTCCGTTTAGCTTGTAAAGTTTCTGCTAAGAGATTGTTCCCTAACTTCTCTTTCATAGATTCAAGTTTTAATAAACCTTTCTATGTTCCTGGAGACTTCACAACAGAAGTTGGTTATATGGGATGTCGTACCCGTGTTCTTGCCAATGTCTGTGGTCCAAGTGTTACTCCTGGAAGAGGAAACTTAAGTTTTACTTCTATTAACTTACCAAGAATTGCTATTAAACATGGTATTGCTTTGGGTGAAAGAGAAAAAGCCGATATGAAAGCTTTCTATGCAGAACTTGATGAAACAATGGAACTTGTTAAGAACCAATTATTACAAAGATTTGAATGTCAATGTTCAAAAACAAGAGCAAACTTTAAATTCTTACTTGGAAGTCATGTATGGATTAATAGTGAAAATATGGATAATACAACCAGACTTCGTACTGTATTAAAACATGGAACATTGTCTATTGGATTTATCGGACTTGCAGAGACATTGAAGGCATTAATTGGGGAACATCATGGAGAAAGTGATAAAGCTCAAAAACTTGGTATTGAAATCATTAAACATATGAGAGAAAAATGTGATGAATATACTAAGGAATACAATTTGAACTTTACATGTTTAGCAACTCCTGCAGAGGGTCTTTCTGGACGTTTTGTAGCAATTGATCGTTCTATTTATGGAAAGATTAAAGGAGTTACGGATAGGGATTATTATACAAATTCCTTCCATGTTCCAGTTTATTATAAAACAACCGTTAAGCATAAAATGGAAATTGAAGGACCTTATCATAAATATACGAATGCAGGACATATTTCTTATGTTGAATTAGATGGAGATACTGTTAATAACGTAGATGCCTTTGAATCTGTTGTTCGTATAATGCATGATAACGATATTGGATATGGTGCTATTAACCATCCAGTAGATCGTGATCCAGTTTGTGGATATGTAGGTGTTATTAAGGATGTATGTCCTAGATGTGGTCGTCACGAAGGGGAAGGCGTTGAAATGGAAAAAGTTAATTGTTACGACTGTTGTGGTCGATAATAATATTAGAGAGGAAAGAGGTAAATAAATATGGAAAAAGATGTTAAAAAAGCAAAAACAGTTGGAGAAGGAGTAGGATTCGATCGAATCAGACGAATTACAGGATACTTAGTTGGTACTCTTGATAGATTTAACAATGCTAAAAAAGCAGAAGTTAACGATAGAGTAACTCATGGAACAAACTAATCGAATGATCCGTTTAGCGGCTGATCTTCAATCAGATAGTATTGTGGATGGGCCAGGATTAAGAGCTGTTCTTTGGACACAAGGTTGTGGTCACCATTGCCCTGGATGCCAAAATCCCCAAACTTGGGATTTTGAAGGTGGTGGATTGGTTCCTATCGATATGGTTTTAGAAGCCATTGATGAATTAGAATGTCAATCTGGATTAACCTTCAGTGGAGGAGATCCAATGTATCAGCCAGAAGCTTGCAATGAAATTGCCGAATATGCAAGAAAAAAAGGTCTAAATATTTGGGTCTATACTGGTTTTACGTTTGAGCAAATACTCAAAATGGCCGAAAAGAAACCAGTATATCGAGACTTTTTAGAAAAAATAGATGTTTTGGTCGATGGCAAATTTCAAATAAAAAAGAGAAATTTAAATTTGCTATTCCGTGGATCTAGTAATCAACGATTAATTGATGTTCCAAAATCTTTGGAGCGTGGAGAAGTTGTATTATTTGATGAATACGAGTATAGTGAAGAAAAAAAATTTAAGAGAGAACCAATGTATGTATAAAAGATGTAGAAATACATCTTTTTTGTTATAATAGAATAAATAGGAGGATTTATGTATTTCTTAGAAGATTTAAAAAATAGTAAAAACTCTTGGGGAAAAGTTCAAAAAATTGAATATGCTTTTATTACTTCCTATCGAGATCAACAAAAAATGTATACATTGTTAGTCGATGAGAAAAAAATGATCTATCAAGATTTATATGAAAAAACGGTATTTGAATATATGGTTCCTGATGAAGAATTTCAATCTATTATGAATTTCATAGATGAATATCATTTTCCTAATTGGAATTTATTGGAGAATAATCCTAATTTCCCTTTTCCAGGGGAGAATATTTTAACATTTGTCTGTGAAAAGGGATTATTAAGAAAAGATATCGAGTATTATAAGATTCCTTATTATTCTACGATGGAGAATGCTGCTAGAAAGGTATTTCGAGAGTTTTTAAATCATTTAAAAAATCTTGTCAAGGAAGAGTGCTTGATAAAGTCTTATAAAAGTTCGGAATCTTCTCCTATTCCTATAGTAGGAAGAGGACATATTCCTAATGCTAAGGTGTATTCTGATGCAAAATTTTGCCCTGAATGTGGGAGAATTAGAGAGGATAGAGATACTTGTGAATGTGGGTATCCTTTTGGAGAACAATAAATGGAAGATCAAATAAATCGTTTACTAGATTCCCTTTGTCGTTCTAAGTTTCGTGGAAGTTTTCATTTGAATGCTAAGATGAAAGAATATGTACGAGAAAAGGGACTTTCTAAAATTCAACAAGATGCTTACGAACTATTAAAAAAAAGAGTGGGAGATGCTAATCCTAAAAATGATGGACGACAAACTCCTATGAAACAGGTACACCCCGTTTTTATTGGACAACATGCAACAGGGTGCTGTTGTCGGGGATGTATGGAAAAAATTCATCATATTCCTAGAGGACGTGCGTTAACAAAAGAGGAACTTAGGTACTTAGTTACTTGTATTTCTCTTTGGATTGAGAGAGAAATGAAGAATTAGAAATGGGGTGTTTTATTGAAAAAGACTAGAATTTTATTATTATTGTCAGGCATTTTTTTATGCTTTTTGGGATGTGGAATGATTCTTTTTCTTCTACCTTCTCGAATGTATACGGACGAAGACTTTCATATTGAAACGTATCATAGTTCTATCGATATGGATCAAGATGGGGTGGATGATCAGAGGGATATCTTGGAAAGCGTTAGAAATTATTTAGAGACAAAGCCAAGCTATAAAAGTAAGTATTATGAGGGAGGATATCCAAATGATTCTTATGGAGTTTGCACGGATGTTGTGGCCTTTGGTTTAAAAGGGGCTGGATATGATTTACAAGAGTTAGTAAATAAAGATGTTTTAAGTAATCGAGAGTTGTATTCGATTTCTACTGTGGATCGTAACATTGATTTTCGAAGAGTTCGTAATTTGAAAATATACTTTTCTCGTCATGCTATTTCCTTGACAACGGATTTAGAGAAAATAGAGGAGTGGCAAGGAGGAGATATTGTTATCTTTGAAAAACATATCGGAATTGTTTCCAATCATCGAAATAAAAAAGGAATCCCTTATTTGATTCATCATGCCAATCCTTATCAACTTCATTATGAAGAGGATGTGTTAGAACATTATATGGAAATAGTTGGTCATTATCGTATTAGTTAAGGAGATTCTCTCCTTTTTCTTTTTTCTTTTGTTTGCTATAATATAGGAGAATAGGGGTAGTTATATGAAACGTTATTTAGAGGGGATTCGGTTTGGATTGATTTTACAGTTTATTATTGGGCCAATGTGTTTATTGGTTTTTCATACAGCCAATAATCATGGATTTTTCTTTACAATTCCTTTGGTCTTTGTCATTGCTTTGGTAGATGCTATATACATAATTTTGGCGTGTATTGGGGTTAGTAAAATATTAGAGAAGAAAAAATTTCAAGATCTTTTTCGTATTATAGGATCTGTTGTTTTAATTGTATTTGGAATCAATACGATTCTCAATGTATTTGATATAAATGTTATTCCTGGAATACAAATCCATCCAAGTACTAAGAATGTGGTGTTACAAGGATTTTTCTTAGCACTCGCAAATCCTATTACTATTATGTTTTGGGGAAGTGTATTAACTACTAAGTTAGTAGATGACCCCATGCGTAAGAGGGAATTGTTATTGTTTTGTTTGGGTTTGGTTTCCGCAACGATTCTTTTTCAATTAGGGGTGGCTTTTCTAGGTGCTTTTGTTTCTAAACTTCTACCAGAAAAAATTATACAAATTTTAAATGTTGCGGTTGGTTTTTTCATTATTTATTTTGGATTTAAACAGTTATTCAAAAATAACCGTACAAACAGTGTAATTTCGTCTAAATAAAACTCTTTTGAAGGTTGAAAAGTATTTTTAAAGTGTTATAATGGAAGTATAATAGTGAGACTATTAATAAGAATAATGAGGTGAAAGTGTGAAAGGAATTAAAGTTACAAGTGAAATTGGAAAATTAAAAAAAGTATTACTTCATAGACCTGGTAGAGAATTACTAAATTTAACACCAGATAGTTTGGGAGAATTGCTTTTTGATGATATTCCCTTTTTACCAGATGCTCAAAAAGAGCATGATGAATTTGCTCAAGCCTTACGTGACAATGGAGTAGAAGTTGTTTATTTAGAGGATTTAATGGCAGAAGTACTTTCTCTTAATGAAGGAATACGTTCTAAATTCATCAAACAATTTATGGAAGAAGCTGGCATTAATACGATTAAATATAAACGCTTGGTTGGAAATTATTTAAATAATATCCGTGATCCAAAAGAATTAGTATTAACTACTATGGCTGGAATCCAAGTAAGTGATATTTATGATGAAAAGAAAGATGTTGAAAAAACATTAGTAGATTTGATTCAATCTCCTGATAAGTTTATTGCCAAACCTATGCCAAACTTATATTTTACAAGAGATAATTTTGCTAGTGTTGGAACTGGAATTGATTTACATCATATGTATTCTGAAACTAGAAATCGTGAGTGTATCTATGCAGAATATATATTTAATTATCATCCAGATTATCGAAATGTTCAAAAATACTATGACCGTAGTTATGACTGGCATACAGAAGGTGGAGATTTATTAAATATCAATGATCATATTATTGCTATTGGTATTTCTCAAAGAACACAAGCAGAAGCTATCGATCAATTGGCTAAAAACTATTTTAGTGATAGCAATTGTAAGATTGATACTATTTTAGCTTTTAATATTCCATCTAGTAGAGCATTCATGCATTTGGATACCGTATTTACGCAAATTGATAAGTATACCTTTACTTACCATCCAGGAATTATGGGAACTCTACAAGTATTTGAAATTACGGAAGGATATGATCCTAATACTTTCGAAGATTTAATTGTTAAGGAAATTAATGCTCCTTTGGATCAAATCTTACAAGAGTATTTACATCATCCAGTTAAACTAATTCCATGTGCTGGGGGAGATAAAGTAGGAGCCGAAAGAGAACAATGGAATGATGGTTCTAATACATTATGTATTGAACCAGGGGTTGTCGTTGTTTATGATCGTAATAATGTTACGAATGATGTTCTTCGTAGAGAAGGTATTAAAGTCATTGAAATTCATGGAGCAGAATTGTCTCGTGGACGTGGAGGTCCAAGATGTATGAGTATGCCTCTTATAAGGGAGGATGTAGAATGGGAAGCTTAAAAGGAAGAGACTTTTTAAAACTTTTAGATTATACCCCAGAAGAAATTGAACAATTATTAGCCGTTGCAGAAGGATTAAAAAAGAAAAAACGCAATAGAGAACCACATCGTTATCTAGAGGGTAGACAAATTGCGATTCTTTTTGAAAAAGATTCTACTAGAACAAGATGCTCTTTTGAAGTTGCTGCTAAAGATTTAGGAATGAGTGTTACTTATTTAGGACCTACTGGTTCTCAAATGGGTAAAAAAGAAACTATTGCGGATACGGCACGTGTTTTAGCTAGTATGTATGATGGAATTGAATATCGTGGATGGGGACAAGAAGTTGTGGAAGAATTAGCAAGATATTCTAAAGTTCCTGTTTGGAATGGTTTAACCAATGAATTCCATCCTACTCAAATGTTAGCGGATGTTATGACAATTAAAGAAGAATTTGGAGATATTAAAGGAAGAAAATTAGTTTTCTGTGGAGATGCTAGAAATAATGTAGGAAACTCTTTAATGGTTATTTCTGCTAAATTAGGAATGCATTTTGCATGCTGCGCTCCACGTGATTTATTTCCAGAAGATTGGCTTGTTCAAGAATGTTTAAAGATTTGTGAACAAACGGGAGGAACCATTACTTTAACAGAGAATATCATGGAGGGAACCAAAGATGCCGATGCTATTTATACGGATGTTTGGGTTTCTATGGGAGAACCTGTTGAATTATGGGAACAAAGAATTAATTTATTAAGACCATATCAAGTAAATATGGCTGTTATGAATAATGCAAAACCTAATGCAATTTTCTTACATTGTTTACCATCTTTCCATAATACTGGTACAACAATAGGTAAAGAAATTTATGAAAAATATGGATTAAGTGAAATGGAAGTTACGGATGAAGTATTCGAATCTAGTCATTCTAGAGTGTTTGAAGAAGCTGAAAATCGTATGCATACGATAAAAGCGGTCATCCTTGAGACTTTGCGATGAGTCGAATTGTTGTTGCCCTTGGGGGGAATGCATTAGGAAACAATTCAAAACAACAGTTAGAAATAGTTAAATCTACGGCTAAGAATTTGGTTGATTTAGTAGAAGCTGGGCATGAAATTATTATTACCCATGGAAATGGTCCACAGGTAGGAATGATTTTTAATGCTATGGCTGCTGTTGATCCGACTACGACAGAAGATGATATGCCATTTCCAGAATGTGGAGCTATGTCTCAAGGATATATTGGATATCACCTTCAACAAGCTTTGGAAGCAGAATTTGCTGCTCGTGGAATGAGAAGAAGAGTAGCAACAGTAGTGTCTCAGGTGGAAGTTGATCCGGAAGATCCTGCTTTCCAAAATCCAACAAAGCCAATCGGAAGTTTTTATAAAGAAGAGGAAGCTCGTAAGTTGATGGCTGAGAGTGGAGATGTTTATAAAGAAGATGCTGGTCGTGGTTGGAGAAAAGTAGTAGCTTCTCCTAAACCTAAAAAGATTTGTGAATTAGCTACTATTAAACGATTGATTGAAGATCATAATATTATCATAACTTGTGGTGGTGGAGGAATCCCTGTTATTGCTACGAAAGAAGGATATAAGGGAGTCGATGCTGTCATTGATAAAGATCGCACGAGTGCTTTATTGGCGACTAGTTTAGAGGCAGATATTTTATTAATCCTTACTGCTGTTGATCAAGTTAAAATTCATTTTCATCAGCCAAATGAAGAAAATCTTACAAAGATTACAACGGATGATGCAAAAAAATATCTTGAGGATGGAGAATTTGCTGCAGGTTCTATGTTACCAAAAGTAGAAGCTTGTTTGGCATTTTTAAACCGTACTCACAACAAAAAGGCTATTATTACATCTTTGGAAAAAGCGAAAGATGCAATTAGCGGAAAAACAGGTACAACCATTATTAAGAAGGAGGAAAAGAAAGAAATGGACCGTACAGAAAAAGAAGCACGTAAACATGCTTCTGTGAAGAAGAATCAAAAAAGATCTTTGACATTGTCTGCCTTTACGATTATTTTGATTCTAACATTTATTCTTGCTATCATTACCCATTTCTTACCTGCAGCTAAGTTTAGCGGGGAAGAATTGATTAATGGTAGTGGAGTATTAGGAGCAACGTTGTCTCAAACGTTATTAGCTCCAATCCTAGGATTTGCGGATGCAATTGATATCTGCTTGTTCGTATTAATCTTAGGTGCATTCCTAAAAGTGGTAACGAAAACCGGTGCCCTTGAAACAGGAATCGAAGTATTAATTAAGAAGTTAAAAGGAAAGGAACTTCTATTAATACCTATTTTAATGTTCCTATTCTCTATTGGAGGAACTACTTATGGTATGTTGGAAGAGACCGTTGGTTTCTACGCAATCTTAAGTGTTGCTATGGTAGCGGCAGGAATGGATACATTGGTTGCAAGTGCCATTGTATTATTGGGAGCAGGATCTGGAGTTTTAGGTTCTACTATTAACCCATTTGCGGTTGGAGCCGCTATAGATTCTTTACCAGAAGGAATTGTTGTTAATCAAGGAGTAATCATTGGTTTAGGAGTTGCTTTATGGTTAACTACTTATTTAATTTCTACATTCTTCGTAATGATGTATGCTAGAAAAGTAATTAAGAAAAAAGGATCTACTTTCCTATCTTTACAAGAACAACAAGATATGGAAGAATTCTATGCTCCTAAAGAAGGAATCGAAAAGAAAGTTGCTGTATTGAATGGAAAACAAAAATTAACATTATTGTTATTCTTATTAACCTTTGTTGTTATGATAGTTGGATTTATTCCTTGGGGAAGTTTTGGAGTAACTTTATTTGAAAAGGGAAAATTCTTCTCTACGATTACCGGATTACCTTTAGGAGAATGGTATTTCCAAGAATCTACTTTATGGTTCTTAATTATGACAATCGTTATTGGTGTTGTTAATCGTATGAGTGAACCTGAATTAGTAGATACTTTCATCGATGGTGCGGATGATATGGTTGGAGTTATTTTAGTAATTGCGATTGCTAGAGGAGCTTCTGTTCTTATGACACAAACTTATTTAGATAACTATATTATTTATAATGCTGCTGAAGCACTAAGTAATGTTTCTAAAGTTGTGTTTGCACCACTTAACTATATCCTACACGTTGGATTATCTGTTTTAGTACCTTCATCTAGTGGACTTGCTTCCTTGTCTACTCCAATTATGGGTTCTTTAGCTAATCAATTAGGATTATCTGTGGAAGTTACTATTATGGAAATGGTAGCTGCGAATGGTTTGGTAAACTTATTTACACCAACTTGTGGAGCAATTATGGGAGGACTTGAACTTGCTAAAGTAGAGTATACTACTTGGTTAAAGTGGGTTGCTAAAGTCATCATTACCATTGCTATTGTAAATATTTTGATACTTACCATTGCAATGGTTGTACTATAAGAATAAAAGGAATTAAAAAAATTCCTTTTTTCTTTTCAGAAGAAGAAAAATGCGTTACAATAAGAGTAAGATAAGGTAGTGGTTATGTGAGAAAAAAATGGTTTTTTTTATTTTTGATCGGAACAATCTTTTTCGTTACTGGTTTTTCGATGAAACAAGACAAATTAGTATTAGTAACGGAAGCTGGTTTTGCTCCCTATGAATATTATCAAGAGGGAGAAATTGTCGGAGTGGATATTGATATTGGTAGAGAAATTGCCAAGGAATTAGGGATGAAACTTGTTATTAAAGATGTGGCTTTTGATTCTATCATTACTGAAGTTAAAACTGGTAAAAGCGATATTGGGGCAGCCGGTATTAGTTATACGGAAGAGCGAGCTAAAGAAGTTGATTTTACGATTGACTACATGGAGTCGAGACAAGTATTGATTGTGAAACGAAATAGTGTAATTGAAAGCCCTAACGATTTAACCAATCAGAAAATTGCGGTTCAACTAGGAAGTGTTGCGGATACTTATTTAACGGAAGAATATCCAAATGTTCAAGTCATTCGTGAAAAAAAGTTTTTAGCAGCCATTCAAGATTTAAAAGATAATAAAGTGGATGGAGTTGTAATGGATGAAGTCCCTGCTAAAGAACTCGTTACGACGGATTTAATTATTTTAGAGGAAGCTTTGGTTACGGATCACTATGGAATGATTGTTCAGAAAGGAAATCCTGAATTACTGGAAAAAGTAAATGGAGTGATTCAGAGATTAAAAGAGGATGGTTCCATTGATGAAATGCTTTTAAATCATTTGGGAGTAAAAGAAGAAAACACTAAAATGACGTTTTATGATAAGTTTTATTATAGTGTTATTTATGATGGTCGCTATCAATATATTTTAGAAGGATTAAAAAACACTTTATTGATTGCTTTAGGAGCCGTTCTTATTGGAGTATTATTAGGTGGTTTAGCCGCTATTGTTCAAAATGTTCATGATAATACTGGAAAATTGTATCTTCTAGATAAGTTGGCAAAACTGTATGTAACTGTTATTCGTGGGACACCATCCACCTTACAATTAATGATTATTTATTATGTTATTTTTAAAGCATTGTCTGTTAATATTGTACTTGTTGGTATGTTAGCTTTTGGTATTAATAGTGGAGCTTATGTTGCGGAGATCATTCGGGCTGGTATTCAATCCGTTGACCGAGGACAAATTGAAGCTGGATATGCTTTAGGTCTACATTATCATCAAGTTACTTTTAAAATTGTTTTACCAGTGGCTTTAAAAAATATTTTACCTGCTTTAGGAAATGAGTTTATTACTTTAGTAAAGGAAACTTCTATCGGTGCTTATATTGGTATCGTAGAGTTAACGAAGGCTAGTGATATTATTGCTTCTCGCACGTATGATTATTTCTTCCCACTCATGATTATTGCTCTTATTTATTTAGCAATTACACTGCTATTATCCAAACTTATTCATAGGATGGAGGTGAAGTTGAATCATGCTAGAGGTTAAAAAATTGACGAAAAACTTTGGAGACAAAAAAGTTTTAAAAGGAATTAATCTAGAGATTCATAAAGGAGACATCATTGGAATTATCGGTCCTAGTGGTTGTGGGAAATCTACTTTTCTTAGATGTTTGAATTTACTTGAGAAGCCAACGAGTGGTCAAATTATTTTAGAAGGTGACGATATTGTCGATAATGAAAAATTAGAAAAAATTCGTCGTCGAGTAGGAATGGTTTTTCAACAATTTAATTTGTTTGAAAATATGACCGTACTGGAAAATATTACATTAGCTCCGACTTTATTAAAAATGATGACTAAGGAAGAGGCTACTAAGGAAGCAATGCGTTTATTGGATAAAATCAATTTAAAAGATAAAGCGGATAGTTATCCCAATGAATTATCGGGAGGTCAAAAACAAAGAGTGGCGATTGTCCGTACTTTGATGATGAAATGTGACATTATTTTGTTCGATGAACCAACTTCTGCTTTGGATCCTGAAATGATAGGGGAAGTTACGAATTTAATGAGACAAATTGCGGAAGAAGGAATGACTATGATTATTGTTTCTCATGAAATTAATTTCATTAAAAACTTCTGTAGTCGGGTTTTATTTATGAGTGATGGAGTAGTGGTAGAAGAAGGAAGTAGTGAAGATATTTTTGAACATCCAAAAGATGAAAGACTTATTACTTTCTTATCCCGTATTAAAAATATTTAAAAAGAATAGAATTCTATTCTTTTTTTATGTCAATCGAACATGGAAAATACAAGAAACTATTATTTTTCTTTGTTTTATTAACGAACTTATGTTCTATTTTTTGAAAAATTGTGTTATACTTTTTTCAAGAGGTGATGCATAATGAATCGAAGCTATATTTGTATTGATTTGAAGAGTTTTTATGCATCGGTGGAATGTGTGGAGAGAAAATTGGATCCTTTAACGACTCATTTAGTGGTAGCGGATTCTTCGAGGACCGATAAAACTATTTGTTTAGCGGTTACTCCTTCTCTAAAACAATATGGGATTGGTGGGAGAGCGAGACTATATGAAGTAAAGCAAAAGGTTCGAGAAATCAATTTTGAAAGAAAAAAGAATGTTCCTCGTTTTTCTAAAAAGTCTTATGATGATCTTTCTTTAAAGAATGATTCTTCTCTCGAACTTGATTTTATTATTGCTCCTCCTAGAATGCGACTTTATATGAAATATAGTAGTCAGATTTATCAGATTTACTTAGAGTTTTTTGCTCCTGAAGATGTTTATGTTTATTCGATTGATGAAGTGTTTTGCGATATTACCAGTTATCTTTTGTTGTATCAAATGTCGGAAGAGGAACTGGTTACGAAGGTAATTCAAACTATTTATGAGCGTACTGGAATTACGGCAACTGCCGGGATTGGTAGTAATTTGTATTTAGCCAAAGTGGCGATGGATATTGTCGCAAAGCATGCTTCTCCGAATGAATTTGGGGTTCGAATGGCTACTTTAAATGAACAAACGTATCGAGAAATTTTATGGGATCATAAACCATTAACGGATTTTTGGAGAGTTGGAAAGGGAATTGCTACTAAATTGAAAAAGTATCGAATTTATACGATGGGAGACATTGCCCAATGTTCTTTGGAACAAGAAAACTTATTGTATCGATTGTTTGGTGTGAATGCTGAATTATTAATTGATCATGCCTGGGGATGGGAACCGTGTACTTTGAAAGATATTCGTTCTTATCGTCCTTCTTCCAAGGGACTTTCTTCTAGCCAAGTGTTGGCGGAACCATATGACGAAAAAAAGGCAAGTATTATTGTGAGAGAAATGGCAGAGGTTTTAACTCTTGATATGGTCGATAAGCATTATGTTACGGATTGCTTGGTATTGACGATTGGGTATGATATTCAAAACTTGCAAGATTCGGATAGAAGAAATCATTATCAAGGAGAAGTTACATTGGATTTTTATGGTAGAGAGGTCCCTAAAGCCGCCCATGGAACTGTTCGTTTGGATTATCCTACTTCTTCTACAAAAATTATTACACAAGCTTTTTTGAATTTGTATCAAAAAATTATTCATCCTTCTCTTTTAATTCGACGAATTTCTTTATCGGCTTTTCATTTGCAATCTCAAGAAGAGGTAGATCAGCAAACTTTTTATCAACAATTACCTTTGTTTTCTCATTTGGAAGAAGTTGATTTAGCCAAAGAAAGAAAAGAAACGCAAGATGAAAGAAGGGTACAGCAAGCTATTTTGAAAATTAAAAATAAATATGGAAAAAATTCTATCCTAAAAGGATTAAACTTAGTAGAAGGGGGAACTATGATAGAGAGAAATAATCAGGTAGGAGGTCATAAGGGATGAATGAGTATGAAACCATTATTCATTTTGGACATTATGAACCTAGGTATCACCCTAGAATGAGTATGGAGAATCGGTCGGCTCAATTTTCTCCTTTTGCTGCACTAACCGGGTATGAACAAATTATCCATGAAGTGGCTAGAAGAGTAGATTCTTATAAAGAACTAACAGAAGAAGAGCAATCTATCTTAGATCAAAAGTTTCAATATCTTCTAGCTCATCTTTCCGAATCTTTGATTGTTACGATTGTTTATTTTCAAAAAGATCCTTGGAAAGAAGGCGGAAGCTACCTTCATCACACCGGAGTGGTGAAGAAGATTGATTTTTCTAAAAATCTTTTGCTTTTTCAAGATTCTTTTAGAGTTTCTCTTACCAGTATTTTTGATATTTTATTAGAAGATGGTTTTATGATACAATGAAAGTATGAGAAAGAAATTTTAGGTGATAGGTATGGAACAAACATTTCAAAAATTGGTAAGAGATTTTATTCCAGAAAAAATTGAAAAAAATGGGGAGATAGCGGTTACTCGAATTTTGGAAGATTCTGAATTTCGAAAAGAACTTTATCAAAAATTATTAGAAGAAGCTAATGAAGTGATTCATGCTAATACAAAAGATGAGCGATTGATGGAACTGGCGGATGTATTCGAAGTACTGCGGGCTATTGCTGAGTTAGAAGGTTCTAATATAGAAGAAGTAGAGGAAAAAGCAAAAGCAAAAAGATTAAAAAGAGGTGGATTTGACAAAAGAATATTCTTGGAAAAAACATATTCTATCCAATAAGGTGATTTTATGTCTAAAATAACAAATGTTTTCTTATTACTGCAATATTTAGAAAATGGAAGAAAATATTCCATTTCCGAATTAGCGGAAAAATTAGAAGTTTCTGAGAGAATGGTGCGTTTTTATAAAGACGAACTAGAAAAAGCTGGAATTTATATTGATACCATTATGGGACCTTATGGAGGATATGTTTTAAATCAACGCATTTCTCTCCCTAGTAAGCGGATAACAAAGGAAGATTATGAATTTTTACATTCTTTGAAGGTTTCTAGTGAACAGCAAGAAGCGAAGGATAATCTTACTCAAAAGTTATTAAGCATTTGCTTAGAGTATCCTCATGAGACTGTGGAAGTAGAAGATCAAGAAAAAGGAACTTACAATTTACTAGCGCGGGCAATTAAAGAAAAACGAAAAGTAAAAATTATCTATACTTCTCTTACCAATGGGAATCAAGAACGAGTGATTCATCCATTGAATCTGTTTTTTTATGAAGATGGCTGGAGCTGTTCAGCTTTTTGTGAATTAAAAAGTGATTTAAGAAATTTTAAATTTAAAAGAATCCAATCAATTGAATTATTGGAAGAAAAATTTTAAGTAGACGAAATATTTCCTTCTCAAGTGTTATACCTTACTTGAGGAGGATTTTTTATGAAAAAAAATATGAATGAAAATTTTGAAAAATTAGAAAGGAGAACGATGGATAGTCTCTATCAAACTGATTTAGAGAGAATTAATTATGAGTTATCTAAAATAACAGATCCTACTTTCATATCTGGAGTAGGTGGATCTAGTGTCGTTAGTGAATATGCTTCTAAAATTTTGTCCCAAAAGAATCATATTATTACTAGAAATTGTGAACCTAGAGACTTTTCTTATTTGAATTTGGACTTGTATAAGAATGTTTTAGCTTGTAGTTATTCTGGCCATAACTATGGGGTAGAAATTGCTTTTTTAAACGATTTAAAGCATTATCTTTTGGCTAGTCAAAAAAGTGATAAAGAAGAGGTTGTTTCTTTGAATTATGCTTCTTTCGATAAAGAAAAAAGTTTTATTTCTTTGGCAGCTACATTAATTCCTTGCAGTATTTTATTAAACTATTATTTTGATCATGATATTGGAAGAGTCATTGATTTATTAGATGAATATGATTTTGATTTTGATCCAGAATGTGAGGCTTATGAAATTTTTAGTGGCTATGACACATCTACTTTGTCTAAATATTTAGAATCTACTATGGTTGAAGCTGGAATTGGGATTCCGATTGTTCATGATAAATATTCTTTTTGTCATGGGAGAAGTACATTATCAACAGTTTGTCAAAACAATGCTATTTTCTTTGATTCAGGAACGGAGTTAGACCAATTATTACTTCAAGAAATTCGCCCTTATTATAAGGAGGTTATTGTGATTCGGAATTATAATCTTGCTAGTGAATTTGCTAATTTGGTGCGTTGTATGTATTTAACAAAGTATATTGCCGAAAGAAAACAGAAAGATATATCGGGAGTTGACTATAATCCTATTGTTAAAAAAATATATTCTTTTCATGGAACTTTATAATTATGATATAATGAAGTTGAATTTATCCTAAGGAGAAGAATGTATGAATTGGTTTATCACAAATTATTTATCTATTTTGGTTCTTTTATGTGGCATATTTTATAGTGTTTTGTGTGTGTTTAGTATTGTGACAGGAATTATCTATATGCTTGGAAAGAGAAAATTAAATCCTTTGGAATTGTCTGAAAAATTTGTTCAAAAGTTAGAAGAAAATCATAGTGTAGATAGTTTTGCTAAAAAAATGGGACTTGTTACTTTTGTGGTTGGGATTGTTCAGGGAATTACAGCCTTTGCTTTCTTCTTTGGACATAGTCCTATCTGGTATTGGATTGCTTTAGGCTTTACGATTTTTTCCATTGGTTCTGTTTGTGTAAAATTAAAAGGTAAAATAAACTTTTTTCCACTTTTAAAATTTATTTTCTATGTTTTAATTCTAATCGTTTTATTATTAAATGGTACTCGGAATTTATTTTTTGAGAAAAATAATCATACAAAATTGGAGGAGATATCTATGGTCGTTGTGATTGAAGGAGTTCATTATGAAGTTGAATTGGAAGATAATTCTACCGTTCAAGAGTTTTTATCTTTATTACCTTTGGAAGTTTCTATGAAAGAATTAAATGGTAATGAAAAGTATGTCTATTTGGATACTTCTTTTTCTACTAAATCTAGTGTTCCTGAACATATTGATGTAGGAGATATTATGTTGTATGGAGATAATTGCGTAGTTTTATTTTATCAGTCGTTTGATACCAATTATCGTTATACAAAAATTGGTCACATCTATGATTTACCAGATTTAGGAAAAGAGGATATTGTGGTTCAATTTCAAAAAAAGTAGGGAGTTTCCTACTTTTTATTTTATGATACAATAAATCTAGGTGGGATTATGAAAAAGGAAATCATTATTGGACAAAAGCATATTACTGTTTTTTTTCCAGAAACAATCGTAAAAAAGATTCCGATTATTTATCTTAATAGTTATGAAGAAAAGGGAGAAGAGATTTATCAAATCCTTAAAAAGAATTGTTTTTATGATTTTATTTTAGTATCGATTAGTCAAATTGATTGGAATCGGGAACTGTCCCCTTGGTATATGACTAGGATGTTTTCCAAAGAAGAGGATTATTTGGGAGAAGCTAATTCTTATTTACAAGAAATGGTTGATTTCATTCTTCCAAGCGTTGAGGCACTATTTCCAAATCAAATATCCGAAAGAATTTTGGTGGGATATTCGCTAGCGGGTTTATTTGCTTTTTATAGTTTATATGTGGTTGATTGTTTTTCTTTTATTGTGAGTTGCTCTGGATCTATGTGGTATCCTCATTTTGTAGAATTTGCTTTGAAGCACGATATGCTTTGTCCTCCTAAAGCGGTTTATTTTTCTTTAGGAAAGAAGGAAGCAAATACCAAAAATTCTCTTATGTCTACGGTTTATGAGAGAACTTGTGAATTACAAAATTTTTGTTGTCGGAAAAAAATTGTATCGGTAATGGAAGAAAATGAGGGGGGGCATTTTCAAGATGTATCTTTGCGAATTGTAAAGGGAATTCTTTGGATATTGGAAACTAATAAGGAGATTTTATATGAAGAATGATTTGTTTGTAACGAAAATTCAGTTAGAGAGAGATAAAATTGATAATTATCAAGTCTATCCTTTTAACATTGATATTATTAAAAATTTTCATGAAATAAAAATTGATTCTCCTGTTACTTTTTTGGTAGGAGAAAATGGCATTGGGAAATCTACTTTTATAGAAGCTTTGGCTATTTCTTTAGGATTAAATCCCGAAGGAGGTAGTCAAAACTTTGTGTTTCATACTCATGATACGCATTCTAATCTTTCAGAATATATGCGCGTTTCTACTTATAATCGACCAGTTACTAAGTTTTTTTTAAGAGCCGAAAGTTTTTATAATGTTGAAACGGAGATTATTCATATTAGTGAAGAAGGTGGGCAAGGACCTTTGTATGACTCTTATGGTGGTAATTTGCATGAATGTTCCCATGGAGAGGCTTTTCTAAAATTAATACAAAACCGCTTTTATGATAAGGGACTCTATATTTTGGATGAACCAGAAGCGGCTTTATCTCCTCAAAGCCAATTAAGTTTACTTTGTCTTATTAATGATTTGGTTCAGAATGGTTCTCAGTTTATTATCGCAACCCATTCTCCTATTTTAATTGCTTATCGAGATGGAAAGATTCTTGATTTAAATCATAACTTTGAAACCATTTCTTATGAAGATACGAATATCTATCAATTATACAAATTGTTTTTAGATGATAATCTTGAAATGCAACATCGTTTATTTGATAAATAAAAATGCTTTTTTGTCCTTTTTTATCATGATATAATTTTTATGAGGAGAATGTATGAAATATTTATTAATTCACCATTATGATGGTTATTTAAAAAAGAATCTGATTGATGGGTATTTACAAGAAGGATTTGTTGTTGTAGTAGAAGAACAAGAGGATGTTTTACTAAAAAAGAGTGATTTATCGATTGTGGATGAGGAAATCTATTATAAAGTCCTTTTCTCTTTTATTCGAAGAAGTCAAAACCTATTAGGGGATAAACGATTTGTTGCGGATTTAACAAATGCTTTTTTATGTGCCTTTAAACAAAATGGCTTTTCAAAATTTGATAATCGTTTTTTGTGGCATATACGAACATCGATTCTGCAAACAGTTTTAAGAGGTGATTAGATGAAGAAAAAACATACCATTGGTTTTCTTTTCTTTTTATTACCAATGTTCTTTTTTTTGTTTATTTCTTTTTCACGAGAAAGTGATATTTGGTTTCTTCTTTCTCATGGAAAGTATGTATTGGAGCATGGATTTCCGCATATGGAGTTTTTAACAATGCACACGGGACTTCATTTTGTGATGCAACAATGGTTGTTTTCTTGTGTTTGCTATTTTTTCTATCATATTGCGGGTTCTTTTGGAATAATACTTATGGTTGGAATTCTTAATGTTTTTCTTGCTCTTTTTCTTTATAAGCAGTGTCTGCAACTATGCCATAATTCTTATACGTCTTGTTTGGTGGCTGCTTTGATAGATGTTCTTTTGGAACTTAATTTTATTGTTCCTAGACCTCAAATGATTAGTCTTTTATTCTTACTAATTGTCGTTTTCTTATTGGAAAAAGGAGATAAATCTATTTACGGAATTCCGATTCTTAGTTTTTTTCTCATTCAATTCCACGCTTCTATGTGGCCAATGCTTTTTATTTTATTTTTCCCTTTTTTATTGGAAGAGATTCTTCATAAAAACAAAAGAGTTTATTCGTTATTAGGAGTCTTTATTTTGTCTTTTTTGGTTGGTTTTTTGAACCCTTATGGAATAGAAGCTATGACTTATACCTTTCATTTTTATGGAATAAAAACCATTAATCTTTTGATTGATGAGATGCAGCATTTTTCTTTTGTAGGAGATTCGGTAGTTGTTTTTAATAGTGTATTGTTTTTCTTTTTGATGATTATTTTCTTATATTCTATCATTCGAAATAAAGAAAATTATTCGATTCATTCTATTTGTTTATTTTTAGGAATTTCTTTTATGACATTTCTTAATTTAAGAAATCTTTCTTTGTTTTTCGTTATTGTAATGCCTTATAGCTGCTTTCTTTTAAAAAAAGAAGTAACAGGTAAAATATATGATAAATACTATTTGATTGGGGTTTTGATGTTTTTATTGTTGTTTGGAATTTTCTATCAAAAAGGATTTTATACATTTCAGAATGATGAAATGGAACATGTAGTACAGTACCTTGACAAACAAAATTATGAAGAAGTTCTTTTCTTTAATGATTTTAATGATGGAGCGTATTTAGAATATGCTGGATATCCTGCTTATATAGATTCAAGAGCGGAAGTCTTTTTAAAAAAGATGAATCATAAGGAAGATATATTAGAAGAGTACTATCAAGTTTTGACAGGAGAAATTAATTATTCTGATTTTATTCAAAAATATCATTTTCAGCTTTTGATTGTTCATCAAAATAGTGCCTTTTATCATTATTTAGATTCTTCCCATTATACAATTGTTTATCAATATAAAGATGTTTTTGTGTTCGAGACATAAAGTAGATGTTATTCTACTTTTTTATGTTATAATAAAAACACTTTGTTCGTAATTGAATGATTAAGGGTGGTTATATGAAGTCTTTGGAGTCTAAAATACTAGAGTATGAAAAAAGGCCCATACAAACTTATTCACAGATGCTGGGATTATCAGACGAGGCGATGGACCGGTTCGGTTATTATTTATATCATGGTGTTCGTTTTGACGATAGGAATCGCTTGGAATCTATTTTTCAAATGAGAAAAATCGTGTGTGGAAGTAGAATACCTACTGGGTATCAGTCTTATGATGGGTCTTGGAAAAACTTATGGATTGATTGCTTAAGTGAAGAAAACTGTAATATGGGAGAATATATTAGTGTTATGCCTTATTGTAGGGGTCTAGAATTTGATACTTTTATTCGAGAACATCTATTTTTTGTGTTGAGGGGAAGCATTGATGCTTTTCAAACGATTCCCTTATCTTATGATGAGTATTGTGCTTATCGAAAAAGAAAGATTTCTTCTTCTCAATTATATAGTTATGCTCGTGATGAATATCTGGTAAAAGATGAAATACTTTTCGAGGATGTTTTGTTTCTAGGGATTGATTCAGGTTATTATCAAGGAGATGCTTCTCAGATCATTCAAGAGGTTATCTCATTAATGAAAGTATATAATATTTCTTTTCCTTTTTTTGATGCTAATAAAGGGATTATTTACTACCAAGGAGAAGAGAGTGAAAGACATCCTAAACAATTCATTCGATTTTAAAAGAATTGTTTTTGAGGAATGTTTTTTTCTTTTTAATATGTTATAATTTTCTTAAGAATCATAAATCTTTTAAAAGGTGGTATGAAAATGGAGAAAAATAAGAAGTGGCTTGTTTATTTATGTATTGTATTATTTGGAGGTATTGGGATTTATTTGACTTTTATTTCTGGAAATACGAGTCGATATGATAGTCAAATAAAAGCATATCAAATCGATGAGAATGAGCAGTATGATTCGGATGGAACCATTTATTATCCGATTTATTATTTTAAAGTAGGGGATAAAGAATATCAATGTAAGGCGAAATCTGGAAGTAGTAGTGCTCCTAATCTAAAAAAGAATATCGTGTACTATGATTCTAAAAATCCAGAGAAGTGTTTAACACAATATGAAAAATCAACGAGTCGAGTTGGTGGAATCATTTGTATTGTTGTTTCTCTTTTAATCCTTGTTTTGTCATTTGTAAAACCATCTAAGAAAGCTACTGAATCATTCCAATCAAATGCGGCAATGGATTTAGAGAGAAGTGATCAGTTGCGAGAACAAATGGCCAATGTGGAGGATTTGATTGATAAATTTCAATTGATTGTTAAGAGAGTTGTTTTAGGAATTATAATTTTTGTTTTGTTCCTATTTAATGTGTTTGATTTCTTTATTGTAAGACAGACTATTATTTCTAGAAACTTTATAGAGACAACGGCTACTTTAGCAGGAAAAGCAGAAGATTCTGACAGTGAAATAACTAGTGACTATGTTTACACGTTTGAAGATAAAAAAGGAAACCAACAAGAAATCGTTGTCAGTGTTTTTCAAGATGATGTTGTAGAAAATAAAATTAAAATAAAATATAATGAAAAAGATCCTCAAGATTTTTATGAGGAAGGACAAACTTTTGATAAGAGTGGACTATTGTGGTTTGGAGTTAAAATGGTTATTATGATTTTATTAATCGTTTTGTTCTTTCAGAAAAAACTATTAAATAAAATTCATTTTTCCGTTGGTAGAAGTTAAAAGAAGATAGAGTAGAGGAATCTACTCTTTTATGTTATAATTGAGTCGTTAGGAAGTAATCCTTATGAATGAAAAATAAGTATTAACTGGTTGATATCGATTTATCCAACACTTTCTAAAAATACTTATAAAACATGGA
>CAMNHK010000020.1 GCA_946539445.1 uncultured Caryophanales bacterium | reverse complement strand
TCTTCATTTTTCCAAACACTTTCACGACATTTTTGATTGAATTCTTTGATACCATATTTTTCAATGTCGCCTTTTCCGTTGAATCCTAATTCTTTTTCTACTTGTACTTCTACTGGAAGTCCATGAGTATCCCATCCAACTTTTCTAACAACCCGATATCCTTGCATTGTTTTATATTTACATACCGTATCTTTTAATAATTTTGCCATCATATGATGGATTCCTGGCATACCATTGGCAGTCGCTGGTCCATCATGGAATACGAAGTTATCGCATCCTTTACGATTCGTGATGGTTTTTTCAAAAATTTTATTCTTTTTCCAATATTCACTGTATTTTTTTTCTACTTCATTGATTGATCCTTGTTCTAACTTTTTAAATTTCATAATAACACTCCTAACTAACTAATACATAACTGTAATAAGTAATAAATAATATTAAAAATAATATTCCTTCTCTTCGACTAATTTTATAATCATTAAAGGAAAACATAAATAAGACTATAGCGGAACCTATCATTACCAGTATGTCAATGTAACTAAAGGTTACGGCTCCTATACCACCTAGAATAGCGATTGGAAAACCAATGACAATTCCAATATTGAAAATATTGCTTCCTACTACGTTTCCTATCGCAATATCGTATTCTCCTTTATGAGTTGCGGTAATACTGGTTACTAATTCTGGTAGTGAAGTTCCTAAAGCAATAATGGTTAGTGATATTAATCGTTCACTAACTCCTAATTCTTTGGCTAAAAATATAGCAGAATCTACTACAAAATTACTTCCTAATATAATTCCTACTAGTCCTATAATCGTAAAGATTATGGCTTTCCCTAGTGGAAGTATTTTTTCTTCTTTTTCGTCTTCTATTTTATTTCTAGCCATTGATATTAAATAATAAATAAAGACTGTGAAGAATAATAAAAGAATAATTCCATCGGCTCTGGTTAATACATTTTCCATTCCTTTATCAAATAAACTATCCGATAATAATACGGCAAAAAGAGTTGTAATTAACATTGTAATGGGCAATTCTTTTTTTACAGTATTGTTTTTAACGGTTAGAGAATGAACAAGAGCACTACATCCCAAAATTAACAAAATATTCAATATGTTACTTCCGATGACATTTCCTAGTACAATTTCTCCACTTCCTACCGCTAGTGATTTTATGCTTACTGCTAGTTCTGGTGCACTGGTACCAAAAGCGACAATGGTTAATCCAATTAACATTTTTGATACTTTGAAGTTAGCAGCTATTCCGCTTGCTCCATCGACAAATACATCGGCTCCTTTTAGTAATACAATAAAACCAACTACTAATAAAATAATATTTAATAACATAGCATTCCCCTTTCTTACTTTTTATGCTTTGGAATAAATAAAAAGAACTATTCCTCCTAAGGACGAATAGTTCGTGGTACCACCTTAATTTATAGATTCTATCATCTATCTTAAAAAACTATAACGCGTCACCGTATTTATCTTATCCATAAATCGCAACTTGAAAGTGATCCGAGTATTTTTTCTTAACTTGTTTCCACCTCACACAAGCTCTCTATATAATCCAAAAAACTCCGTCTTTCGCACATGCTTTCAGGAACTAATATAACATAATATCCTTGGTTTTACAAGAAATAATTTTGAAAAATAAAAAATAGTTTTCACTATTTTTTTATTCTAATTCAAGCACTTCTATTTCTTCGACAACTGCCATTTGTTGTTCGACGATTAAACGAAGTTTTTTCTTAAATACTCGCATATTTTTTTCTAATTGTTCTCTTTCATTTTCCAGTTTTTGAGCTTTTAAAAGAGCTTCGTTGACAATTCGTGAGGCATTATGTTTGGCATCGTTGATAATTGTTTCTCTTTCTTCTCGAGCTAGTTGTTTCATCGTATTACTCATGTCTTCTGCCCTTAAAATCATTTGTTCTATAGAGCCTTCCAAACTTTTATAGTGTTCTAATTCTTTGCGTAGTTCTTCTAACTCTTTGGTTTGATTTCTTACTCTTACAATAATATCTTCCGTCTCTTTAATCACATTACCAACAAATTGATTCACTTCGCTACGATTATATCCATTTACTTCGTAACTAAATTTTTCCATATAATCACCTCAGAAATATGGATCTTATTATTTTAGAAGAAATCTTCTTCGTCTTCTTTTCCTTCTTTTTTACTCTTGCTTCCCTTAGAAGCGTTGTCTTCACTTATGGTTCCTTCTACGTTGACATTATTAGGAGTACACAAGAAAATTCCTCCTCCTAATTTTTGTAAATCTCCCCCGATTGCATAAATCGTTCCATATAAAAAGTCTACAATTCTTTTTGCTTGATCTGGAGTTACTCTTTTTAGATTTACAACTACTGCACTACGATTTTTTAAATAATCGGCGATTTGTTGACTTTCTGAATAAGCTCTAGGTTCTAGCAACATCATTTTTGAACCAGCCATTCCATTTTGTTCATGGAATTCTTCTTTAGATGTTGTATAGTAACCATCTTCTCCATTTGTTTCTGGAGCTGGATCTTCTCCGCCAAAAAATCCTTTTAATTTATCTTTCATATTCATTCCTCCATATTTTTATCTACAATTCTTACTATAAAATATTTTATCATAAAAGAAAAAAAAGAAAAAGTCTAAATTCATTTTTCTTGTGAATTAGACTTTTTTATAACGTTGTTTGACTATTATCTGTCAAGTTTTGATTGCCAAAACTGAAAAAGCGATTTTGTTGTGGTGCTTCTGGAACTGCTTGTACCTGAGATGGGGTTGGTTGAGCAGGAGCCTGCACTTGAGGAGTTGCCTGCTGTGCCATAATAGCTTGAACATCATCCGTTGGAGGTGGTGGCATTATATCCATTTCACTGACATTTTGATTACTAATAACGTTTTCATCATACCATACATGTTCCAAATCAACATTGTTTGACAATGGCCTTGGATCTGGAATATCTACATACATAGAAGTTGGTACTTTGAAGGCTGAACCAAAGGCAATACAATTTCCTGGTTTTAAGTTCTTTAATTGTAATACTACTTCTTGGGAAATATTAGGAACCATTTCACGAATGTATTTTAAATCGGTTGGATGGATAGTTCTTAATATGATGAAATTAGCACATTGGGACACACAAGTATCAGATAATTCACTTGGTCTCTGTGTAATCAAAGCTAAGAAAACACCATATTTACGTCCTTCTTTGGCAATACGCTCAAAGATATTGTATCCAATTATTTCAATATCACTATCTCTTTGTACGTAACGGTGAGCTTCCTCCATAATTATGTGATAAGCTCTACTACCACGAGGTCTCTCTGTACTGGCTCTTAAGAAAAGCATTCTTGATAGGATTTTCGTCATTACTTTTGCCAAACGATCGTCCACATAGTTAATATTAAAATTAACAATTTGAGCTTTTCGATTTGTCATTTCATTCCATAATAAGTTTTCTATATATTCATCACGAGTAACATATTTTGGATAACTAAAGTATTTGGCATTATCTCCTGTTGCTAAGGTATGAAGACGAACGCTCATTACATTGGCGTTATCAAATACTTTATCACTTTTTAAAATTCCTTCATTGATTAAAGCAAAATCCATGGCTAATTCCAAATCATTTAACGTATAGAAACGATTTAGTTCTTCTTCTGGAATTTCTACTGCTTCATCCATTATATAAGCTCTTACAAATTCTACTACTAATTCAATTTCTTGCATTTTTCCTGTTTTATCAACATACAAGCATTGCTTTAAGGTACGTACATACCCAGGTTGAACAATTTGACTGTCCAAACGAAGGGTTGGGGTATTAAACTTTGTAAGGATTCCAATTACTTGGTCTCTTATCTTGGTAGAATCATTTCCACTCAATAATATATCTTGTAAAGCACGGGCAATAATATCGTTTTTACGACGAATAATATTATCACTACGTCCCGTTAAGATAGGAACCAACTTTAAGGTCTTTTCTATAATTGGTAATTGAGATGGAGTATTAACATCTAATAATAAGGCTAAATCATCTACATCTAATAACCAAATAGGTATTTGCAATACTTCTGTTTCTGGATCCACAATATTTGTTGTGTATGTTTTATAACTAAGTCTAGGATCTTTGGTACTTAACTTTTCAAAAGCATTGGTATATTCTCCATACGCATCAAAGAAGAAAAAAGCAGAATTTAGCGGAGGCTTTGGAGAATTTTGGTATAGTTTTTGTAAGATAGATGCTACTGTACAACTTTTACCAGCTCCTGTATTTCCTAATACGGAAAAATGAGAGTTAAAAAACTCATTGATTTTTACATTTATTTTATATCCTTCATAAACATTACTAGTACCAATATTGGAATATCCAAATTCTGTTTGACTCTTTCCAAAGATTAGTTCTAGTTCTTCTACTTTAATAAGACGAACCTTGGATTTAAAAGAAGGTTTCGCATTTACTCCAGGAGTAAAGGAATTTTCTCTTATTTCTCCAACAATATTAACTTTCATTTCGGTTTGATTGGTATCAGCAATTTCCCCTACTACTTTACGATCTGTTCCGTCTTCAAAGACTACATGTAAATTTACTAGATTTGGTTGTTCATTAATATCGATTGCTAATTTCACTGTTACGGTGTTATCGATAATTTCTTCGATTCTTCCTAACATCCAATCACCCTCTATTCTATTAGAAGTATATCAAAAAAAAAAGAAAAATAAAAGCCGTTTATTCTTCTTTTTCAAAACTTCCTATTTTATATAGATTACTCCACTCGCATTATCTCTTCCATTATAAGGAACAGAATAGTTGGCAGTGTATTTTCTTTTTAGGGCAAATGGAACTTTTAAATGTTGATCTACGTAGACTGCCTCATTCACAATTGCTGATAAAATCATATCTTTTGGGGTTTGACGAATGATTTTTTTTATTTTTCGATCGGTAATGTTATCGGTTACTCCATCGGTTAAAAGTAAAATCATATCATAGTCATTTTTTAAATATACAGAAGAGATAGTACATAGTTCTGGACATATTCCAATACATGCACTAATAATATTATTATTTGTAAAATAACGCAAATGATCTTTTTTTACATTTCCATATTTATAATACATCCAAACATCCGAATCATCTTCTGTTACTTGAATTAGTTTTTTATCTTTATAAATGTATGCTCTTGAATCCCCTGTATTTAAAACAAGAGTTTCTTTGGCATTAATAAGAGCTAGTGTTAGAGTGGTTCCTAATTTATCTTCTCCAAAATCTTTAATTAAATTATTATTTAGTACTTTTATATATCTCTTTAATAGTTGCTCGGATTTATGAGTATCATTTAAGGTTTTTACATCTTTGTTCAAAAACCATTTTCTTAAGGAATATGACACAAATTTTGAGGCAATTTCTCCATGTTCTTTGCCACCCATTCCATCGGCTGCAATTAACAGTTTAATCTTCGAATTATCTGGATGTGGAATTGCTAGTACTACATCTTCATTCTGTTCTCGAATTAAACCAATATCTGTTTTTGTGTCTAATACTTCCATATTTTTCCCTCTTGTTTTATTATATCAACAATCTTTAAAAATGCAAAATTTCGTGTCAAGTAAAAAAGACCTTGTCGGTCTTTTACACTTTTACTTGACTAAAATTCACAGTTTCCTGGAGTTCTTGGATATGGTATAACATCTCGAATATTTTCAATTCCTGTTAAGTACATAATTAAACGTTCAAAGCCCATTCCAAATCCTGAGTGAACACATCCACCATATTCACGTAGTTTTAAATACCACCATAAATCTTCTTTAGACATTTTCAATTCGTCCATACGGGCATTTAAAACCTCTAATCTTTCTTCTCTTTGAGATCCACCCATTAGTTCTCCACTTCCTGGTACTAATAAGTCAACAGCTGCTACTGTTTCTTTATCATCATTTAATCTCATATAGAATGCTTTAATATCTTTTGGCCAGTTATAGACAAAGACTGGAGCATTGAATTTTTCTTCGGTTAAATATTTTTCATGTTCACGAGCTAAGTCTTCTCCATATTTTGGCTCGAATTCGAATTTCTTACCAGATTCTATTAAATACTTAATAGCATCATGATGAGTGATACGTATTGCTTTGGATTGAACCAATTTTTCTAACTTATCAATTAATCCTTCCTCTACAAAATCATTTAAGAATTTTAATTCCTCTTTACAATTTTTTAATACGTAATCCACTACATATTTTAACATATCTTCCATAATATCCATATCTTGATTCAAATCACAGAAAGATATTTCTGGTTCGATCATCCAAAATTCATTTGCGTGAGTTTTGGTATTAGAGTTTTCGGCACGGAATGTTGGTCCAAATGTATATGTTTTTTTATAAGCTAGGGCAAAAGTCTCTGCTTGTAATTGGCCAGATACTGTTAGAGAAGCTTGACTACCAAAGAAATCTTTTGAATAGTCTACATTTTTCTCTTTATCTTTTGGAACATTATTTAAATCTAGTGTTGTTACTTTAAACATTTCTCCTGCTCCTTCGGCATCAGCTGCAGTGATTAAAGGTGCATGGAAATATACATAGTCTCTATCTTGAAAATATTGGTGAATGGCATAAGCCGCTTTACTACGAATACGGAAAACCGCTTGGAATAAATTTGTTCTTGGTCGTAGATAAGCTTGTTCTCTTAAAAATTCTCTAGAGTGCTTTTTTGGTTGAATTGGATAATCTTCTGGGCAATCTCCTAGTAAAGTTACTTCTTCGGCTTGAATTTCAAATGCTTGTCCTTCTTTTGGAGATTCTACTACTTTTCCTACTACTCGAATTGAACTACCTACTCTAATTTTTTGTATTTCATCAAAATCTTTTAATTCTTTTTCATAAACCACTTGAATTGGTGTAAAGAAAGTTCCATCGGAAAAAGAAATAAATCCAAATTCTTTTTGTTTTCTATGGTTCTTTACCCAACCTTCTAGTGTTACTTTCTTTCCTATATATTCTTCTGCTTTTTCAAACAATTCTTTATCGTCCATAATATACCTCTTTTCTTAATTTCTATAATAATTGGAATTCATTGTTGCGATTAATTTTTCTTGATCATTATAAATATTTGATTTTACTACACAAATTGTTTTTCCATTTTTCACTAATTCTGCTGTCGCTATAATGTAGTTTCCTATTCCAGGTCTTAAATAGTCAATATTAGCATTCAAAGTTACGGCTTTTTCTCCGTTCATCTTTACTAATATTCCCATGGCTGTATCTCCTAGCCCGAAAATGAAACCTCCATGGGCAATTCCATATGGATTCATGGATTTCTTGGTTAATTCTGCTTTTAAAACTACTTTTTCTTTGGATATTTCTACTACGGAATATCCATTATGTTGGAAGAATCCTTCTTTTTCTAATTGTTCTACGATTTTTTCCATATATCCTCCTGTTATAATAATCCCATATCATATTTCCATGACATGATTCTTATTACTGCTTTATTTAATGTTTCCATAGGAATTATTTCTTCTTTTACGGAATTCATTACCTCTTGATACATATTTTCAAAATCACTTGTAATGATCATATCATTTCCAGCATTAATAGCCATTGTAGCGGCTTTTCTATCTTCTACATATTCTTTTACAGCATCCATTGCTAAATCATCCGTCATTACGATTCCTGTGAATTGAAGGGTTTCTCTTAATTCCTGAATTACTTTCTTACTTAAGGAAGCTGGATGATTGGCATCTAAACAAGTAATGATATTGTGAGACACTAGTATGCTTGGGGCTCCTGCTTCAATTCCTTTTTTAAATGGTAAATAGTCATTCTTTTGAAATTCTTCATAGTCTCTATTGTCGATGGCTATTCCTGTGTGGGTATCTTTGTTATTACCATAACCAGGAAAATGTTTTAGGCAAGAATTCATTTTTTCTTCTTTGGCATAGGAAACCATTTTGGCTATAAATTCACTGGTCTCTTCTGCTCCTTTTCCAAAGGAACGATTATAAATAAAATCTTCTTCATTGGTTGATATATCGGCTACAGGAGCAAGATTTAAATTTATTCCTATTTGTTTTAGTAAAGAGGCTTTTTCTCTTTCTGTTTTCTCTAACAGTTCATATCCTCCTTGTTCATAATAATACTTTGGTGATTGAAATTTTTCTTTCCGAAAGTTTGGATAACGACTTACACGAGTTACAAATCCACCCTCTTCGTCTACACCTAATATTAATTTATAAGTATTATTATTTTGAAGAGTTTCTAATTCTTTTTTAATACTTTCTTTTGTATGCGGTTCAAAATCTTTGGCAAATAAGATATATCCTCCTGGATACATAGTAGCATATTCTTCTGTCTTGGAAGCATCATATCTTACTAGGAATAATTGACCTACTTTCTCTTCTAGAGTCATTTGGTTTACTATAGTTCTAGCTTTTTCGTAAGAATCTTTAAAAATAGATTTTTGAACATCTTTGTCTTCTAATTGATTTTTCTTTGATTCATGTTTTTCTGTCTTACTTGGACTCTTATATTTCCAAAGACCAAATCCTATTAATAATAATAGAATTATTAATAGGAATAAAATCCATCGATTCTTTTTCATCTAATTCCCCCTATCCATTATTTTCTTAAATTCATTTGGGGTTGGAGTTTCAAAAAGAATTTCTTTCTTAATTTCTGGATAATACATTTTTAGACGATTGGCATGTAAGAATAATCTTGTTTCCGAATCTTTTTCTCCATACTTTTTATCTCCTACAATCGGATTTTTCATTGATTGAAAAGCTACACGAATTTGATTTTTACGTCCTGTTTCCAAGAAGATTTGAACCATACTGTATTCATTGTTTTCTTTTATTACCTTGTAATTTGTGATAGCTTCTTTTCCATCATTCTCTTTTGTAGGATATACTAAATTGGTCTTTGTTTCTTTTAAATACTGAACTATACGATCTTCTTTTTTCTTAACGATTCCATGAACAACTGCGATGTATTCTCTTAAAGAAACATATTCATTCCAGTTTTCTTGCAATTGATTCTTAGTTTTTTCATCTTTTGCTAAAACAACGATTCCACTAGTATCTTTATCCAAACGATGGACTATAAAGATTCTAGCTCTTTTATCTTTACTAACAACATATTCTCTAACAATATGGTAAAGAGTTTTTTCTTTTTCTTTGTTAGTGGCAATGGTTAGTAATCCACTTGGTTTATTTACTACAATAATGTGATCATCTTCAAATAGAATATCAAATGGTAATTCTTTTTTGTTTTTACTATTTGTATCAATTTGAATCGTCATACCTGGTAGTAGATGATAGTTATATTTTGTAACACGATTATTATTTACGTAGATAGATCCATGAGTTAAATATTGTTTCATTGTTTTCTTAGGCATATCTACATTTTCATATAAATAATTTAATAATTCGGATTCTTTTTTTACGACTAATTTCATACTACCAGTCCTTTCCTAAATAAGATTATATAACAAAATTCTTGAATACACAAATGATAGCAAAAAAAAACTTAAGAATCATTCTTCTTAAGTTCTTATTTATTATTGTAATTCGCCAGATTCAAATTTATGTCTTATTTCATCAGCGGTTTCACATAAGATATCATTTAAACCTTTTTGTTCATCGTTAACATATCCAATATGAATAACTTTTTCTATTTGATCATGGTTGAATCCTACAGCATAATTACTTTCAATGATTCCTTCTGGAAATGCACATCCTCCATAATCATACATTTTCTTTTCAGAGTCATCTCCATTTGAGAAAATTAAGTAACTAGTAATCATTACCTTCTTTTCTCCTCCTTTTAGTAAAACTACTGTTCCGATTGGCAAATATTTATCTCTCATAAATCCTCCTTATTCATTTTCTTCTATTTCATCCGATTCTTCATCGTTTTCATCTTTTTCGTTTTCTTTATCTTTATGTGAAATAACACTTCCTGCAATTCCACTACCTACTCCAAGGGCTGCTCCTAAGGCGATAGAAGGAATGTAATCTTTGATAGAAGATTCCTTTTCGATTCCTGTTTGAGGAATTGGCACATACTCTGGTGTGACTGGTATCGTTGGTGTAATTTCTGGTCCAATTGGTGTTGGAGTTGGAGTTGGTGTTGGCGTTGGTGTCGGCGTCGGTGTTGGCGTTGGTGTTGGCGTTGGTGTCGGCGTCGGCGTAGGTGTTGGTGTCGGCGTTGGTGTTGGTGTTGGTGTTGGCGTTGGGTTAACCGGTGTTGGAATTACTGGTGTAATTGGAACTCCTGCTCCAATTGGTGGATTAATAGGTATGACTGGCGTAATTCCTGTTGTTACTGGTGGTATTACCCGAGGTCCTGGTGGATCAACAATTGTATCTGGAATTACTGCCAAATCCGTTGGTCCTTTTGGTACCAATGCCGTTGAGCCTTCTGGAATGACTGATAAACCAGTTGGTCCTTTTGGAACTAATGCCGTTGAGCCTTCTGGAATGACTGACAAACCAGTTGGTCCTTTTGGTATTAAAGCTTGGGAAGTCGCTGGTACTAATGCTTCGCTGGCAGCTCTCTCGACTGTTGTTGTTAACGCTTGGGTTGTTGCTGGTACTAGTGCTTCTGTTGCAGCTCTTTCGGCTGTTGTTGTTAACGCTTGGGTTGTTGCTGGTACTAATGCTTCTGTTGCAGCTCTTTCGGCTGTTGTTGTTAACGCTTGGGTTGTAGCTGGTACTAGTGCTTCTGTTGCAGCTTTCTCGGCTGTTGTTGTTAAAGCTTGGGTCGTTGCTGGCACTAATGCTTCTGTTGCAGCTCTTTCCGTTGTTGTCGTAATTGCTTGTGTAACAGCTTTTTCTCCAACATTTACAGCTGCTTCTGAGGCAACTGGTACTAATGCTTGAGAAGTTGCTGGTACTAGTGCTTGAGTTGTAGCTGGAGTAATAGCTGTTTCTGCTGCCGCAGCTGGAGCCATACTTCCAGGTCCTAAATTGATTACTGAGCCACTTCCTGTAGCAGGAGGTGTTCCTGCACCTAATTCTATAACCGATCCTGTTCCACTTGAAGCTGGAGGTGTTCCTGCTCCCATTTCAATAACAGATCCAGTTCCGGTTCCTGCTCCCGTTCCAGATGGTGTTCCACCAAATTTTCCGGCAGCAGCATCATTTCTTAATTGTTCCATCATTTCGATTGGATTTGGTTTGGTAGATTCTGCAGCAGCCCTTGTAGTAGCATTGGCTGCATCTGCAGCTGAAGCTTTTACTTCACTTCCTCTAGCAACTGCTTCTTCTCCAAAGTAACCTGCAGAATGATATTTATTAGCAAGTGCTCTAAATTGCTCTTTTGAAATTTTTCCAGCATCACGCAAATCTGCTAATTTACCCATGTCACCTTTTCTAGCATATTCTTCTGCTAGTTCTTCAAAGGATTTTGTTCCGCCAGAAGATCCTGTTCCTGTTCCGCTTGGTCCTCCACCTTCTGCAGTTGGTCCTTTTCCTGTTGAAGTTGGTTCTCCTCCTCCAGTAGGTCCCTCTCCAGTTGGTCCTTTTCCGCCACTGACTGGATCTCCTCCAGTTGCTTTATTACTCTTAAATTTATTAACGGCTTTTCCAATTGCTTTTAGTCCATAGTGAACTCCATAAACTAATGCCGCTTGAACGGCTCCAATAACAACTCCTCTTACGAAAGATTTATTGTAGCTTAATCCACTTTGTAGGCCAGATTGTGTTCCAGAACCAATTCCACCTATACCGGCAATGGCAGCCGTAGCATGAACTGATGATATTGCGGCTCTTGCTCCTACGGATGCTGCTTTAAATACATTAGCAGATGTTGTTACACCTTTTATGGCGCCTCCAACTCCACCAAGGGCAGCCAGAGCTGCTGTATATCCAGCGGCTGTACCAATCAGTTTTATTCCGTTGGCTAACCAACCGTCTTCTTTCATATAACTAGCTTTTGACATTCCAGTTACTTCATTAAATTTTTTAAATGCATTTCCAACATGATCTTCTTTTACCCAATTTCCGATTTTTTCTTGGGCATTCTTTGATGCTAATCCGACTATAAATCCAAGAGCAGATGCAGCTCCATCTACGATTTGCTCTCCTGCCCCGAATACTCCTTCTGCAAATTTCGATAATCCTAATCCAACTGTTGCAAGAGTACGGATAAATGGATTGATGCCTTCTACTTCGGCATTGTATTCTTGAATGTAGTTAACACGGGAATTAATGGCTGTTACTGTTTGTTCAATCAATGATTGACATCCAGCTCCAAGTCCGATTCCTCCCATAATTCCACCACAATCAACATATTCAATTCCACGGGCTCCTGTTACCGTTGATACGGCACTTTGTAAATTAGCATCTACTGAAGCTAGTCCGGTATTTGCATTTTGAAGTAATTGAATCGCTTGATCTACTCGTTCTGAATCATAATTTAATTTTGCCATGTTTTTATCAACTCTTTTCTATTACCTTTTAACTTCCTCTATTTTGACTTGCTTGTTGTTGACGCGCTTGTTCTTCAGCTAAACGTCTACGATATTCATTTAATTCTGCAACTTGTTCATTATAAACTCTAGTTGCTTCTGCCACTACTCCATCTGCGGCGGCAGATAAAGAAGTTTTTACATTTTTTATTTCTTCGCCTAAATCATTAATTGTCCATTGGATTGTGCTAGAATCAATTGATAATGCTTTTGCATTACAAACTTCTCCTGCTTCTTTTACTCGGTTTCCATTGGTTTCAAAATCTTCAAGAGCTTGTTTATATTGATTGCATCCTGCTGTAATCGTTCCAACATCAATTAATTGTGCTTCACTTGTAATTCCGTATGCCATATATTCATTACTCCTTCTACCCTATATATTATATTCTTTCATATCTAATAAAAAAAAACAAGCCTTTTGAGTCAAAAACTTGTCTTCTTTACTATTTTTTTTCTTTACAAATTACTAATAGATAAGTACCTGGTGGATTATAATGACAAACTTGTAGGACAAGAAGATTGTCACTTGTTGTAATTTCTATATTTTCTTCTTTATAAAGTGTATTTTGTAATAGTTTTCCTACATGAAATAAATAATCATCGTCTCCATAAAAAACGACTTTCATATGTTCATTATCGGAATCATTGACTATTTTTACAGCGATTACCTCATAGTGTATTTGTTTCTCATCAATTGACAAGTATACATCTTTATAGTTTTCAAATATTCCTTTATCCACATAAGCTTCCAAATTGATAAATGGTAATTGATCATAATAATTCTCATTCGTTGTATTATGTCCATAAATATTGATTTGTTTTTCGGTTGCTAAGGAAGTATTTCTAAAATCTATGAATGGTGCTCCCAAAGCATCATACTGTCTATAAAGATTATAATCTAGGTAGTATTCATTATTCGTTGTTCTTGTTACTAATGAATCAATTCCTATATTTGGTATTTGAAGTCTTGCTACAATGTCATTATTGTTATAGTTTATTCTTTCTTGTGGAAGGGTGTTTACATAAGCATTGACATCTAATTGATTATCATATTTGTCCGAATAATTCTTTGCTTTTTTTTCTTTGATTAATCGATCAACGCTTGGTATCCTGTTTTTTACATAATTCGTATAGTAGTAATATCCTCCTGCTGCTAGTATTAATCCTACCACTACTATGATTAACCATTTGTATAAATTGTTATTTTTTTTACTTTTCTTGGCCATACTCTTTCCTCTTTCTATTCTTAACTATATATGAACATTTTCCTTGCCGTCAAGTTTTTCTAGTTTTTTTAAAACATTTTCTACTCCTTTACAGTCATTATTATTAGTAACTTTCTTACATATTTTCTTTAACGATTCATCACTATTTTTCATAATGTAACTGTTTGGAATATTGTTTACTAAAGGAATATCACTGTTATTGGCACATATTACTAAGATTTCTTTTAATTCAATGCTGTTTTTCAAACTAATCTTATCTACACCCACAAACATATTAGCTTTACTAGATGTTATTTCTAAATATGATTTCCCATTCCATTCGAAAATAGAATATTGTACTTTCATCTTTTTTAAAGACTCTTCCCATTTCTCTGTTTTTATGGGAAGTTCTACTTCTATTTTATAAATTTCTTTTTCTTCGATGTCTGATACTTTTGTATAGATTTCTTCTTCCGTATAGAATATCATTTTTTCTTGTTCGAACAAAGAAAGAATCTTTTTTAGATTAATAGAAGATAATTTGCTTTTAAACAAGCATTTTTCTTTTTCAACATCGTAGATATAACTACCATTTAAGGAAATAATATAATCGATAAATGGAAAATCATGATTGTATTCTAATACTTCTTTATATGGTCGATTGGTACAAATGGAAAACAATATTTTTCTTTTTCTTAATTTTTCAATTTGTAACATCGTGGAAGTTGGAATAGCTTCCTCTGAATCAATTAATGTATTAAAAAAACTACTTACTACCATTTTTATCATTTTGGTACCCCCTAATGCTTATCATTCCTATTTCCATAGCAATTCCTAGACAGAAACCAGCTATTACATCGCTTGGATAATGAACTCCTACATATATGCGACTAATTCCAATTCCTAAGATTAATACTGTAAAGAAGGTAATAAAGATAATTTTTTGTTTCTTTTCTAGTTTGGAACTAGCAAGATAGGATATTAAAAATCCATATATAGCAATTGCCATCATTGCATGACCTGAAGGATAAGAATAACCTCCCTGTTTTACTAATCGTAAATGATCCGGCCTTGCTCTTTGAATGATAGATTTGATTATGGTATTTACCGCAATCATCGAAGCTCCTGATATTCCTAACCAAATTTTTTCTTTTTTTGGGAGAAGTATAAGTATCAAAATCATTGCACTAATAATAGGAATGGTATTGGCACATTTGGTAATACTTTTCATTACAAAATCCAAACCATCGTTACGAATTTGAAAAATCATTTTATAGATCCAATCGTCAAATGGTTGAATTTTATTCGATACAACCAATCCTGTTATTCCTAAAAAGCAGATGACAAAAAATATCAGGAATATATATTTTTTCTTCATATTCTCACCTTTTATTTGCCTAAGGCTTCGCGTACTTCTTTTTTATAAACTTCTACTCCTGGTTGATCAAATGGATTTGCTCCAAATAGTAATCCACTAAAAGCTGCACTTAACATAAAGAAATAGATTAAAGCTGTTACATTTTCAATGCTTAGTTCTGACATTTCTATTTCTAGGCAAGGAACTCCGCCTTGATAATGAGCTTTGGCAACAGAGTCTAAGACGATGTTATTAATCTCTTGTAGATCTTTTCCCTTATAATCGATGTAATTATCGGAATTATCTACTTTTATAAATGTTTCAAAGATGATTTTATTTCCCTCTTGAATAAATTGTCCTAGAGAATGTAAATCTCTTGTATGTACGCAAGAGGTTGGAAAGATACCTACTCCATTCTTTCCTTCTGTTTCTCCAAATAATTGCTTTAACCATTCTGTAAAAGGAGATAAACACTCTTCATATACGCAGAAGTTCTCTACATATTTTCTTTTACTATATAAAACTCTTCTCGTTACTGCATATTCAAAGGCTAAATCAATTAATCTTTTGCCATCATAATAACCATCTACAATTTCTTCTATTGGATAATTCAAGGCTAATGGTAAAAGATGAGCTGGTGTCATAAAGGAATATCTTCCACCAATGTCTTCTGGTATCACAAAGGATTTATATTGTTCTTCTTTTACTTCCTCTCGTAGAGTTCCTACTTGTTTATCGGTTGTTATGATGATATGTTTTTTTAACTCTTCTTTGGTATATTTTCTTTTTAATAAATCTTTTAATACTTTATATGTTATCGTCGTTTCTAAGGTAGTACCACTCTTGCTTATTACGTTTATGCAAAAGTTTTTATTTCTAAGATAATTTAATAACTCATCTAAATATTTACTGGATAAGGTTGTTCCTGCATAAATCACTTCAAAACTTGTGTCATTAAAGTACCTCTTAAATATATTATGGAAAGCATAACTTCCTAAGAATGATCCTCCAATACCAATTACTACTAAGCAGTCAAAATCTTTTTTTATTTGAAAAGCCGTTTGTTTGATGTCTTCCACTAGTTCTTTCTCTATTGGACGCATCCAACCAGTCATTGGACTATTCTGCAACATTTTTATATAATTGTCTTTTTTGGAATATAGGTAATTATATTCTTCTTCTTTTATAAATTCTCGTGTATAGGTTTTGAAATCAAATCTTATCATTTTAAAGCCTCCCATTATCATTATAACACAAAAAGAAGACGATGTCTTCTTCTTTTATTTTTCTTTCTTATTTCCTTCCATAATAATTGCTTCGTAAATTAAATCCACAAGATGATTAGATGGTTGTAGTTGATATTTTTTCTGAATCTTATCAAAGACATCCATACTATAATCCATCTGTAGATATGGATAGATTAATTCTTTTTTATTTGGAAGGTCTTTTAGATAATCAAGGGTATATGTATCCTCTATCAAGATCAAAGGATAGTCTTTTGCCCAATGGCGAAATTTTTCTAAAATAAAATAAATGTTATTAACATAGGTAAAATCTTCTTTATCGTAGGAAATCATATTCTTCAGATCTTCGTTTTCAATCCATTTATTCTCTACGCGATAGTCAAACCGTTCTTGTAACTGTATCCCATGAAGTTTTAGTGCACTTAGTTGAGCAATAAAACCTTTTTCACTTTGACTATGAGTCGGAATTATTTCTACGATGATATATTTATCTTTTTGTAAATTCATATTCTCACCCGGAACTATTATATCAAAAAAAAAGAAGTATGAAACTTCTTTTTTAATGATTTGTATGAACAATCACTTTATGTTCTTTACCATCATTTACTAAAGAGATTGTAGAATTACTATTTTCTTTTCCATCGATTTCAGCAAATTCTTTATCTCCTTTTACCACTTGAATTTGATACGTTGTATCTCCGAAATGATAAATTGCTTTAAAGCCATCCCAGGCAATTGGCATTCTTGGAGAAATCTTCAATTTTTCTCCATGACGTTCTAATCCAAGAATTCCTTGAACTCCTACTTTGTAGAACCAACCTGCTGAACCGGTATACCAAGTCCATCCTCCTCTTCCTGGATAATTTTCAGAAGAGTAAATATCGGCTGCGATAACATATGGCTCTACCTTGTATTTGTTAACCATTTTTTCATTTTCCGTACGATTGACTGGATTGATCATTTGATAGTAACGATAAGCTCTATCATGGTATCCTGCTTTAATAAGTGCTAGTAAATACCAAGAAACAGCATGGGTATATTGTCCACCGTTTTCACGAATTCCTCTTGGATAATTCATAATGTATCCTGGATTGTTCAAAGATTTGTGGAATGCTGGAGTTAATAGACGAATAATCTTATTTTGATCATCTACTAATTGTTCTTCTACGGCGGTAATGACTTTTTGAACTCTATCTTTTGGAGCAACTCCACTTAAGATAGAGAAGCTTTGTGATATTAAGTCAATCTTACATTCACTATTTTCATGACTACCTAGTTTATCTCCATTATCAAAGAATGCTCTTAAATAGTAATCGCCATCCCAAGTCTTTTTGTTTAAGTTTTCTTTTAATTTTTCATTGAAAGTAACATACTTGGTAAGATCAAAATTATGATCATATTTTTTCATTATTCTAATGAATCCTTCTATGATTTGATATAAGAAGAATCCTAGCCAAACGCTTTCTCCTTTGCCTTTGATACCAACGCGATTCATTCCATCGTTCCAGTCTCCTCCACCCATTAGTGGAATCTTATGACTTCCTAGAGATTTCATAGATAATTCCAAAGATTTTAAGCAATGTTCTAGCAACGTTTCTTTCTTATCAGAATAGTTGAAAACCATTCCTTTTTCGTTTTCATAATCGCTTAATTCTTCTCCTACTACATATGGTACTTCTTCTTTTAAAATACTATAGTCTCCTGTTGCTTCTATATATTCGATTGTTGCATATACTAGCCATAGGAAATCATCTTTATACTTACTACGTAGACCAAAATGATTCTTTTCATGCCACCAGTGAAGAACATCTCCTTGTTCAAACTGATGAGCAGCGTTTACTAATATTTGATGTCTAGTTAAATCTGGCTCTACTAAAACAATATTCATAGAGTCCTGCAACTGATCACGATATCCGTAAGCACCACTTACTTGATAGAATCCGGAACGTGCTAAAATTCTGGAAGATATGGTTTGATATAAATACCAACCATTTATCATATAGTCAAAACTCTTATCTGGTGTACTAACTTGAATGGTTCCTAAAAGATTGTTCCAATAATCTTTTACACTCTTCAATTCTTTTTTACAGTTTGAAATATCTGAATATTTATGGATTAAGGATAGATTTTCTTTATCACTTAAACTACATCCCAAAGCAAAGACAATCGTTTTTTCCTCTTCTTTCTCTAACGTTACTGGGAAACGAACACTTTTCACAAGCATTTTTTGACATTCTGCTTCTTTTATTTTTTCAGAACTTGTTAAGAAGACATTTACATCTCCATAGTTAATACTATAGACATTACGCATTTTTAAATAATTATCGTCTCCCATAAATTCTGTTAAGATATGGCGAGCTGTTTTTTCTTCAAAATTACCAAACGTTGGGTTTAACCAGTACTCTACTTCTACCGTTGTTTTACTGTTCTTTTTGTTTCCTAGTTTCATTAAGTAAATTTTAACATTATCTTCTTTGGCTACGAATTCTGTTATCTCATGAGTGAAATCTTCGGTTTCACTTTCTAAGATACTGTAACCAAATCCATGGGTACATTTTTCAGGATCGAATTGTTTTCCATTGAATTTAAAGCCTTCGCTTTTATCATTAATGACTATTTCATTTGTCCAAGAAGTAATCTTGTATTCTCCTGAATTATAAGCATAAGTATATCCACATCCATTGTTGGTAATTACTGTACCAAACGTTGGATTGGCAATGATATTGCTCCAAGGAGTTGGCGTATTTTTGTTATAAATGACATATTCTTTTCCATTGTTTTTAAATCCTCCGAAGCCATTATCAAAGTTTAGTTTTTCTTTGGTATGGATTGGTAAGTTTTCTTCATTTGGATAGGTTGGATAATCATTTATTCTATTATTCTTTTGTAGTTCTTCTACTGCATCTTTTAGACTCATATGATGATCTACTACAAAGCGAATTCTTGGAACAGAATCTAATAAGCTTTTATCTTCTTTGGTAATATTTTCATGATTAATGACAGTAATACTTCCAGGAGTATGATAAAAACTATTCAATGTATACATACGATATAGTTCATCATCAATTTCTTTTTTCATTACTTTGGCGTATTGGCCTGTTTCATTATTAATGATAATGATATCTACAAAGATCGATTTATTCTTAAAGTACTCAAAAGCTTTTAATATTTCATGAACAAAAGTCAAATCACTTATATCATCTATTTCAACTGTAATAATTGGTCGGTCTCCACTGACACCAAACTTCCATAATCCTGTTTGCCCTAAAGCATTTTTTCGTAAGAAATTATTTCTTTCTTCACTAACAGAAATACGCGTTGTTTGATATAGGTAATTTAACATAATATTAAATGTTCTCATATTGTCGCCAGAAATATTCATATTCTTTGTATCGATTACATTCATCAAAGTAGAAATTTCATAGGCTTTTTCCAGAGCGTAACGATTATCATAGAAGTTTACAATTTCTTCTACTTGTTCTTTGCTTCTTCCAAATCCAACTAATAAATAAACGGAAGTGGAACTGTTTGCTGGAACTTTAATTTTATTACGAACCGACATTACTGGATCTAAGTTATCTCCGCTATAGTTACTTAATTTACTATTTAGTGCTATAGCATTATTTAGTAAATGATTTCTTCCTATAAAGTTGGAACGTTCTGTTTCATAAGAAAACTTTTCCAGTGGTTCTTGCATAATTAAGCGAGTTACCATATAAGTATTTACATTGGAATCTCCACGATTCTTTCTTTTTGCATATAAACTATTTGTGGATGGATCAAATTCGGTTGAGATAAACATATTGTTAAATACTTTGTGACTTACATCGTCCATATTTTCCGAAAGAATTGGTTCAGTATAACTTGTTAATTCTAATTCTTTGTCTGTATCGTCTTCATTCTTAAACGTTATTTTTCGAATTTCTGCATGATGATTTTTACATACGACAATTTCTGTTTTGGTAGAGATTTTATCATCTCGACGTAAGAACTTTATTTTATCGGATGCAAATACTACTTCATATTTATCTGGTTTTATATTCATAGGAGCATATGTATTACTCCAAATATGATTATTTTTTACATCTTTAATAAATAAGAAAATACCATAATCCTGTTCCGTTACTTTACGATAACGATTAAGCTGTTGTGTACGGTAACGAGAGAAACTATTTCCACGATCATTCATGATTAAAGAATATTTCTTATTTGATAAGACGGACATTTCTGGTAAATAAGAAAGATAATCAAAGAAACGGATATCATTTTCAATGGTTTCTTTTGTATAATTATACTTCTTATATTTTGCCATTTTCATGTCAATACTTGTTTTGATTTGAACCTTTTCTTTTAATAGTAATTCAAAGGTACGAACATTTACATTACTATGAAAATACTCTTTGATAATATCTTGTTTTAAATAATTGGTTAAGCCTAAAAGTGACATACCTTGATGGTGAGCAAAATAAGATTTTACAATTCCTTTATTGTCATAATCATAGGCTTCATATAATCCATAGTCAGAATACATATCTAAATCTTTAAATTTTTTAATATTATCATATACTTCTTCTGGGAACATTTCTAATGCCATAATTGAAGAATATGGAGATAAAACAATTCGATTTTCTTTATCTTCTTTCGCTTTTAAATAAGGAGTTGAAAATGCTTTATATTTGTAGTTTAGAGAATTATCTAATTCATTATAAGCAGATTCTGAAATACCCCAAGGTAACTTATGAGATACTTTGTTGATGTAATCTTTTTGACAGAAATAAGCGAAATGATAAGATTCGTCTAATAAGGTATTTGGATAATTTTTCATAAATAATAATGGCATGTAATATTCAAAGGCTGTACCAGACCAAGATATTAATCCTTTTCTACCTTTGTAGGTTGTTAGAGATTTATCTAGCGAGAACCAATGTTTACTTGGAGCATCTCCTAAACAAATAGCTACATAACTCATTAATCGAGATTCACTTGCAAATTTATTGTAGTTATAAATAGATAGTTTTCCTTCATCTTCATCATACCCAATACTAAATACATCTTTCTTGGTGTACATTTTCTTAAAGTTTGTATTTTTGATTAGTTTGTCACATAGTTTTACTAGTTTTTCTTCTCCTTGTTTTTGTAAGAATTCTCTCGCAACAATGTAACTTGCTACTAAATTTCCAGAATCAACTGTTGAAATGAAATATGGAGGCATTACTTTTTTCGTTTCTATATTATACCAGTTGTATAAATGTCCATGCCATTTTTCTAATGAATCAACAGATTCTAAAATTTTATCTAGTAAGAAAATAGCTTTTTCTTTATCAATGAATTCTAACTCATAGGCACTAATAACACTTGTTAGAGAATATCCAATTGCTGTTGGAGAGGTTCTCATATCAAGTTTTTGTTCTCTATTTTCTTGATAATTATCTGGAATTAAATAATTATATTTTTCTTGCAAATTATCTTCAAAATATTTCCAAGTTCTCTCTGCTAATTCTTTTAAATCCTCTACTTTTTTCTCTTTTAATACAATTTGATTATGATCAATATCTTTACTTACCCACCATAAAACAAATGGAGCACTTAAAAATACAAATGCTAGTGGGTAGGCTAAAAAGTTTTTCGTAAAGATACCAATTCCAATGAATAGTATGGCTACAATGATATTAAAGATAAAATTACGGATGTAGTTTTTCAAACTGCTATTAACCGTTTTTTCTACCTCTTCTGCTGTAATCCAATTCAATAAATTACGATGAGAAATTAATAAACGATACATAGTGCGATAGAAAGCATCCATATATAGTTTTGTATAGAATGGAATTGTTGCTAAAACGATATAAGAACGTAAAAGCATACTTTTTCCACCATAATATAAGTGTTTATAATAAACTGCTTTTTTTCCTTTTTCTACATTGGACATTTTGCTTCTTAGAAAGAAAAGAATGGAAATTGCTATTTCTAGTAAAACTAATACTATCCAAAGTAAGGATCTTTTAAAACTTAAAGTAAAAGATAAGAATAGAATTAATAAAAGCATTGGATTTAGGAACATACGAATAATGTTGTCTAAAATTTTGTATTTTCCTAAGAAGTTTATTGGGTTTTTGGTTGTTCTATGATTTGCTTTTGGTACTTTTGGGAAAAGCCAACCAATAATTTGAGTATCTCCTCTTGCCCAACGATGATGTCTCGTAATATCGGTCAAGAACTTAGATGGGAAATCATCTATTAATTCAATATCTGATACATATCCACAACGTAAATAATTTCCTTCTAGTAAGTCATGAGATAATATTAAATTTTCTGGGAATGTTTCTTCTAGAACATCATTAAATACTTTTAAATCATAAATACCTTTTCCAATAAAGCTTCCTTCTTGAAATGAATCTTGATAAACATTTGGTACAACTGCGGAATAAGTATCAAATCCACCAATACCAGCAAATATTTGGCTATATAAACTACGATTGGTTGCTTCAATATCCACACTGACTCTTGGCTGCATAATTCCATATCCACGAATTACTTTTGTTTTTTTAGCATTTAATACGGGTCTATTTAACGGATGAGCCATCGCTCCTACTAAGTTTAGGGCGGAGTTTAATACTAATTTTGTATCGGTATCTAATGTAATAACATACTTAATATCTAATTTATTACCATGAAGCATATTTACGTTATAGAATTTTGCTTCATCTACATATTCGCCTAATAAGATTTTATTAAATTGAAGAAGAGCTCCTCTTTTTCTTTCATATCCTAAATAACTGTTTTCTTTTGGATTCCAAATTCTTTTACGATATATGAAATAAAATAAGTCTTTTTTATATTTTTCATTTAATTTTTCAGCATACTCTACTCCATATTTCATTATTTCTTCATCATAGTCTTCTTCTTTTTTGTCACTAGCTTTAACGTCTCCTAGCAATGTGAAATATAGATTATCTGTTTTGTTTACTAAATAGAATGACTCTAAAGTATCAAACATTTCTTTAATCTTTTTGGTGTTTGATACAATGGTTGGTATTACAACCATAGTCTTAGATTCTTTTGGAATTCCTTTCGAGTAATCTAATTTTGGAATTACAGCTGGAGGAACAAAGGTTGTAATAATCTCATTAATAATTTGATTAATGATTTGACTGATTGGAATAAATAAGATTAAGAATCCAACAATTCTTGGTCGAATAAAATAATAAGATAAGAAATAAGTAAGGATTGTTGTACTTGCCATTAAGGAAATAACATAATTCCATACTTTCAATGTATTATTTTTTGTTTTAAACAATTTAAATCCAACGTGTTCTTCTGGAGTGAAAATACTTTCTAGATAAGAAAATTCATCCATATGTTTCTTTTTCGCTAAACTTACTAATTTTTTTCGGTAAGACAATTTTGACTCTATTGTCATTGCTTTATACACAGGATCTGTTAATAATAAGCGTTCTGTTTTGGATACTTTTTCATATAACTCTTCTGTTGTGAATTCAAAGAAATCTTTAAAGTCACTAAATATATTTGAAATTAACAAGTTATTATCGATTTTCTTTTGATATTCATCGTTTATAATTTCTTTCAAGCTAATATTATTCTCTTTTAAGTATTCATTCAATTCTTTAAAGATTTTATTTCCATCTTTTCCTATTTTGTGTAATTGATTGTTTACTTCAAAAATAAAGTGAGGATTGCTGGCAATATCGAAATTTTCAGGGATAAAATCATGGAATTCTACTACATCATGATTACGAATTATTTTAGAAACTTCCTCTTTGTTCACTAACTTTTTATATTCTTCACGGCATAATGTGTTTAAACGTTCTGTGTAAATAAAAATAAGCACAGAAAAAACAGTAGATAATTCCTTATAGGTAAAAACTTTATTATTATCTTTTTGATATTTTCTTAGTTCATCCACTAGATATTTAAAACTAATATTATAATTTCTAGCAGAAACTATATTTTTTAAAAAATAATAACTTTCATTAATAACGTTAACATTCTTTTTTAATTTCTTTTTTGAATTTAAAATAACGTTTTTATGTTCCACTAGCAAATAGTAATTATCAATTAACCATTCGTTGGTAATCTCAACATATTCATGATTTTTAGTTTTATTTACTAAAAAATTGTAGTAATTCGTAATGTCGTTAAAATCACTAAAAAATTTCTTTATAATTTTTGCCATACTGTTAACACTCCTCATAGAAAAGTATATCATAATTCCTTTTGAATCACTAATATTTTATAAAAAAGTAAAAAAAAAACTCGATTACTCGAGTTGTTTTTATAAATGGCGGAGTAGGAGAGATTTGAACTCTCGCAGCAGTTGCCCGCTCTACACCCTTAGCAGGGGCGCCTCTTCAGCCTCTTGAGTACTACTCCATTTCCTCTTTTGCGTCCGCACATATATTATCCCACAATGACCTAATTTTTGTCAATAAAAAAATGCTCTTCTGAGAATTTGCATTTTCTTATGATTGCTCTGCTTTTTTCATAATTTCTATGAAATTTTGAATATTTTTACTTTGTTTTTGAAAAGTATCTATTACTTCTGGCATTTCGGCTATTAGTTGTTTCCATTCTTCTTTCCAAAGGATGGCACTCTCTCCATCCCATATTCCTTTACCCGATTGGATATTGTCTTCCATTAATTGATCAAAATTGGAAAGAGATGTTTTCAATTTTTCTGTTATCATTTCTAATTCTTGAACTTTTTGAGTTAGCTTTTCAAAATCTATTTTATTTTCCATATATCCCCCTATTCAAAACTCTGAATGGATTTTTCAGTTGCTGCTTGATAATCGTTCTTTTTTTGTTCCAAACGATCTACTAATTCTTTCATTTTATTTTCTGTTTCTATTAGTTTTGGATATTTTGTGGAAAATAGTTTTTGGAATTCTTCATAAGTTTCTGTTTCTCCACTCTTCCAAACTATGGAAATTTCATCCATTATTCTTTTTAAAGACTCTCTTGATTCTTTATAGGTATGATAATACTCTAAAGCTTCTTCCCATATTTGATTCATTTCCTCTATATTAAAACTTACTTCCATCTTCATCGCATCCTACTGTAATCTTACTAAAAGAATGGTTTTCTGTCAAACAGAAAAACACCCGAAGGTGTTTACTTTTCTTATTGGTGACGAGTACGGAATTCGAATCCGTGAATGCTGCCGTGAAAGGGCAGTGTGTTAAGCCACTTCACCAACTCGCCAAATGGCGCCCCAACTAGGACTTGAACCTAGGACCCCTTGATTAACAGTCAAGTGCTCTAACCGACTGAGCTATTGAGGCATA
>CAMNHK010000019.1 GCA_946539445.1 uncultured Caryophanales bacterium | reverse complement strand
ACTGATACTGGAACTGGAACTCCTGTCAATACCAATACTTATGGACCAGAAGTATTAAAAGACTCTCCTTCTAGTGATCAAACAGGTTTAACTCCAGAATCCAATAGTGGAGGAGAATTCATTCTTGGTCCAACGGATATTAATACAGGAGAAAGTATTGTGGCTGCTGCGGATACGGATGTTGCTACAACTGGTAATGAATCACTTGTTCCTATCGATACAAACACATCTGTAACTGGTAATGAATCTCTTGTTATTCATCCTGATACATCTTCCGGTGAAAGCCTTGTAGCGGCTGCGGATACTAGTATCACTCCGGCTAATAATGCTCTTGATGTTATAAAAGCAAATACCGATGTTGTACCTTATGATCCTTCTATTACGGATATAGGTGTTAATCCGGATCAATCTATTGTTCCTCATCCTGACACGGATATCGGTATTGTTAATCCAAATCCGGATCCAAACCCAGATACTGATCCTAATAATCCATTTACACCGCATATTCCTATTGTTCAGTATTTTGATGATCCAATTATGCCGACAATTCCTTCCATTCCATCTTCTCCAACTATTCCTGTGGAGGATAATGTACCACATGTACCTCCGGTTACTCCGGATCCTACACCAAGTACAACTCCAGAATTTGAACCAACCTTTGATCCGGATCCTGATAAACCACAACCAACTCCAATTGGTCCATCTATTGATCCATTTATACCAACCCCTGATATACCAAGTGATCCTTATGATCCATCTCTTCCTCCAATTCCAAATACCGGTATTGAAGGTAAGAAGATTCCATCCGAATATTGGATTGCTGGTATCGGTTCGATTTTAGGAGCTGCTCTTCTTCATAAGAACAAGAAGAAAGATGACGATGAAGATGATGACAAGGAAGATGAAACAGAAATTCTTGATGAAGATGAATATGTTCTATAGTTTGATATATAATTATTTGAAAAGAATACATTGATAAAGATGTATTCTTTTTTTTTAATATGCAATTAAAAATGAATTTTTTAAATAGTATTTTTATTCGTTATGCTAGTAATTTGTTTTTTATTTAATTGACTGTAATTTCCTTTTTTGATATTCTTAAATAGAGTAAGATAATGTTGGACATAATGTGAATAAACTACGATGTTGTCTTATGTTTGTTTTTTTCTTTTTATATTGTTATATTTTTTTGGAATTACCAAAAATCATTTTTTATAGTGTTGTATAGGTGTTATCCGCTTTTTATTAATATTTTAGAGGAGGTGATTTTTTTGAATAATATGTCTGTTGATGAAAATGAATATTTTAGAAAAGAATATGATAAGATATTATCTTCATTTGAAGATATAGATAAGCGAAAAAAACTTATTAATCAAAAATTATCTGTTTTTATTATAGATGTTCCTATTGGTTATGATGTTTATGGCGATAATTCATATTTTGATGGACCTGATATTCAAATTCCTCAAAATGCTGATGAATTTCATTTTGTAATGAATGAAATTCAGAAGGATATTCATTTAATTGAATCTCTCTCTTCTAATATTTCTGATTATCTTCAAAAATTGAATTTCTTTTCTTTAGATTCCTTTTTTGAAAATGTTTATGACGAGTTAAAATCAAAAACAGTTATTTTGAAGGAATATGTAAAAGGTCGTCAAGATGTTTTGACAAAATTAAAAAAGTCACTTGATATTCTTGATTTGCAGGAGTCTTCTACTTCTAAAAACTATAATTCTCAACATAATAATTCTTCGTCTCATAACAGTAGTAATTATTCTAGTGGAGCGGGAGAGTCTAATAATGGTGGCGGAGTTCCTTCCCCAAATTCTGCTCGTTCTTCTAACGTAGAAAATGCTGATCGCGGTAATTATAAATCAATTATGTCTTTTCCAAAGTTGCAATCTGCTTCTTCTATTTCTGAATCTACTAGGAATATTGCGGAACATGAAAAGTCTGTTTCTAGTATTTTATCTCATGTTGTTTTAAATGGAAAAGTAATTGGTGGAGATGTTTATGATGTTAGTGTTGATCCTTCCACATTGGCTTCTGATGTAAATTTTGATTTTGCTGCTTTGCAACTTGCTTTAGATTATGTGGATGCTGATATTGAAGCTATGTCTTTGTTAATATCTCAAGTTGAACAAAAAATTAGTGAGAATCAAATTTCTATAACAACCAAACAATCTCAAATGGAAGAATATGAAGAAGTTGCTACCTATGATGATGAAGGAAACTATATAGGAATCAAAGTACCTAAATACAATATTGATGCTCTTCAAAGTGAAATTACTGCGTTAACGGAAGAGATTGAGCAATTAGAAAGTGATAAAACCGAATATACGGAGAAGATGGAAAATAAAAAAGGTGTTATGGATGACTTGTTATCTGTTCGTAATGCCTACAATGTTGCCTGTGATGGAATGTTAGATGTTTTTACTGCTTCTGCATTCTTAGATTTAATGCATGAAAATATTGATAGTCCTGATTTGTACGGTGTTCCTTTAACATATGATCAAAAGGTAAATCTATTTAAAAATCTAGAAGTACAGTTAAATGAAAATCGTGATAATTATTCTTTTATGGAAAATATTGAAGTTTCTGATAAGTTTTCTAAGAATCTTGAATTATATGATTCTGTTTTAGGGGCTTGTTCTCAAATGGGGGAATTACTAACCACGTTTAAAGTCCTTAATGATTCAGAAACTGGAGATTCTGCTTTATCTCGACAAATTGGTTTAAATCAATTGCTTTTTAATTCGGATTCTATGACTATGGATAGTTATTTTGAAGTAGGTGATTCTCTAGATTCTCTTCTTTTAGATTATCAGGGTCAAGTTCAGGATTTTCAAAAGAAACTAAAAAAATTGAAAATAGAATTTAACTCCGAATATGGAGATGCTTATTATAACCATGCTATTTCTGAAGAGGAATATAATCGCTTATTTCAAGAAAAAGTTGGATTTTTGGAAACTCAAGTAGGTGATATTTTACAGGCAATGGCTGTTCTTAATGGATTTAAGAATTATGCTTATCAGCAGGCTTTTGAAAAAATTAAGCAAGCTGAAGATTTTTTAGATAAATCTTCTTTAGATTTTGACTCAGCTGAATGGAAGTGGCTTTCTCAAGATAGTTCATATGATGAACCGCTTTTATATAATGAGGGAACTTTTGTTTTTCGTAATTCAAAAACTGGTGAAATTGTAAATCCTACAGAACTTGAAATTGCTGAATACTTTAGTCAATCAGATGAAGATCGTAATACTCTTTGGATGAGACTTAATTGGCTTCCACAGCTTTCTTCTGCTCTTCCTAATGCTTTTTATGATGCAAATGAGATTCGTGAATATTTAGAGATTTGCGATTATTCTACTGAAGAAGAATTACAAATAATGAATTATTTACATCATATTGGAAGAGATGATTGGCTTGCAAAATATGTTGACTATCAAAGTGATATTTCTGTTCAACGTCGTGCATTAGAAGAAGTTCAAAGAATTAAAGATAAAATTGAAAATATTGAAAGAAACTCAAGTACTATCGTCGACCAAATGTTTTTTAAACCTATTGAAGGAATTGCTTATTTAGGTCATCAAATCTTTAATGGTTCTGAGGAATGGGATGACTCAAAAGTAAATCAGTTTTTGGAAAAAACATATGGTTCTGTGTCTTCAGCTTATAAAGTATCTTTATATTTAGACTATGTCGGACTTTTCAAAGGACTTAATAATTTTTATGATGGTATTGGTAATTTGTTTAATCCAGATGGAAAAAGAAGCGTAGAAGATTACAAAACGATCTTTTTAATGGACTATTTAAATTCAAAATATGAAAATAATCAACTTATGAGATTGTTAGCCACGGGAGGCTTTGAGATATCTTCTAGTATTGGAAATATGTTACCATCTATTCTTGTTAGTATTGCTACTATGTCTCCTATTGCAGGTGCAGCTGTTATGGGAGTTTCAGCAGGTGGTAATGCCCAGGAGCAAGGTTTACAGATGGGATTAACGAGAACTCAAGCAGCATTGTATGGTGCTTTGAATGGTTTGTCGGAAGCTTCTTTACAGTACTTTCTTGGTGGTATTGCATCTTTAGGAAATGGAACTTTGTCAAAATCTTTATCTACTGTTATTAAGTCATCATTTTTACGAGAAATGTTAAGTGAAGGATTTGAAGAATCTTTGCAATCTGTTTTAGATCCATTATTTATTACTTTAGTTACTGAGGGACAAATTCCTTATTCTGTTGATTGGAATGAGGTCATTAAATCAGGAATATATGGTATGATTACGGCAGGGATTATGAATGGTGGCTCTTCTATAGTTAAAATGACAATTGATGGGATAGTTTATGAATTTTCTATTAATAAAATTGATTCTTTGATTGACTCTTATAAAGATAAAGATTTGACTGATCCATCTATCCATCAAAAATTTGTTGAGGACTTATCTTCTTATCAAGAAAGCAATCAACTAAAAGAAAAAACTTATGATTCTTCTTTATCGACTGATGAAATGATAGATTCGGATGATTTTTCAGAGTTTTTTGATGTTAATTTAGATGAATTCCGTAGTGAGAATTTAGTGGTTCCAACTTCTAGTGATATTGTTAAATCAACAGATGATATTGATGAAAGTATAACTTTTGATATGAATAGTGACGTTGATTCTAATCTTCTTTTTAAAAATGATTTGGATATTTCTAAGTTAAATTCTTTTAACATTAGCGATGGTGTTTTATCTAAAATTTCCCAATTCTTTTTAGAAAATGGTATTATAAAAAATTTTTTGGATTTTTTTGGTGATATTAAAAGTTCTTATGAATTTGATGATAATGCTATGATTAAAGATATTTTTAGTATTTATATAGATTATGTTCTCAAAGGAAAAATAGGGGATTTTTCCAGCTCTGATTTAGAACTGCTTAGTCGTGTGACAGTTGATGATATCATTTCACAAAAATCTCAATCTATTTTAGGAGATGAATTGCAAAATCAACTTAATCAACAGTTTACTTCTTTTGGTTCTTCTTTTATTAATTTACATACTAACGAAACTACAAATCTTTCTAAAGGAACTATGAGGGCTTATGTTAATCCTATTGATGCTGATACCCATTTTCAAGTTGTTGATTTGTTTATTCGATATTGTTTAGATCATAATATTAATATTCGTATGAAACCGACTGCTGAATATGACACGATGGCGGGTAGAACTGATAAAATTGTATTCTATTTTGATTCATTAGAACAAATTCAAGCCTTAGAATATGTAACTAATAAAATTTTAGAAAAAAAGGCAGATGCTTTTGCTACACCGACCATATTTGGATTTTTATCTGATAACAAAGCCTTTTCTTTTGGACTTGATTCTATTGGCATTAAATCTGATTGGGTCAGTCAACATACTGGAAGACAGTATATGGATGCTTTATTTCGATATTCTTATGCAAAGTCTATAGTAGAATCATCTACGGTAATACAACAATTTTTATCTGATAAAATTGGTTTTGATAATATGTCGGCTTTTCTTAATAATGATTTTGATAGTGTTGTATTTAAAGGACATTTCTTTTCTCAAGTAATTAACTATAATTGTCCATTAAAGTCTTTATTAATCGAAAATATTCTTTCTTGGTTAGAATATGGTAGAAGTCATAATTTATTTACATTTCCAGAGATTTCTTCTTCTTTGTTCCGGGATAACATTCTACTGTTCAATTCAATTTATAAATATTCTGATACAAAGCATCGTATAAATCCTGCACTTGATTCTTCTATGATTGAATCTGGTTTATTTAAAAATGTTGAATTTATTCCTTCTAATGAAAATGCTCATTCTGATTCTATTAGTACTAGTTTAAATAGTGAAACATTGGGCAGAATGGCTATAGTAGAAGTACTAAACCATAAAGGAGAATTGATTGGCAAGGGTTCTTCAAAGACTGGATATAAGGTAGAAATAAACGGAAAAAAATACGCTGTATTAGAAGATATTTCTGTAGATTCAAAAAGTATTGATCGTTTTATTACGAATAAGAAGTTTATAAATCAATTAAATGAATTGGGTGTTAATACTCCAAATAAACTGTATTGGGCTGTTGTGGATGGTAAGCTATTTTATGTTGAAGAGTTTGCGTCAGGGGTTCCGATTGGTACAAAAAAGAATTATGACATTTTCCAAAGTGTTAATAATTTAGCTGTTTTAGCTAATGCTCCAATGGATGTATTTACTAAATTTTTAACAGATTTGTCAATTCTCAGTGAAAATTGTACTTTAGATATATCTAATCCTGAAAATATTTTGTATGATCAATCTTCTCAAACTATTAATTTTATTGATATTGAAGCAAATGGTTCTGATACAGTTATTCCTCATAGAATAAATATTGATAAGGCTTGTCATTATTTAGGGGGAATTGCACATTGTTTTCAAAACAGTTTATCATCATTACTTTATTCTTATGCCTTATATGAATATATGCCGAACTTAAAAGAGATTAATGATAATTTAATTACTTTAAAAAATAAGATTCTTTTTGCTTATGAAAATCTTCTTCGTTCTGCTGATATTAGTAAGAAAGAATTTGAACAACTTTTACTTGAAGCTCAAACAAAAATGGACTCTTCCTTTGATTTGCTGGAAGAACCAAAACAACGATTATCGGTTGATGAAGCATTTGAAAAGCATTATTCTACTTTTGGAGTTAGAAGGTATTCTAATGGTATGACTTTTGATAATTTTATTCCTGATTGCTATGGATTTTTTATAGATGTTATCGATAGTCTGGAATCTCAAAATATTGAAATCACTGAAGAGAATATTCGAAATGAACTGGCTAAGATGATCGATAATCATCAAATTAATTTAGAATGTTTTACTCCTGATGATTTGGAACTTCATTATAATCCTGCTGAAGATTTATATGATGCTTCGTTTACCTCTGATTTTATTAATCGATATCGTAAATATATGTACGATTTGGAGAAAACTATATTTGTAGAAGAACGCAGAATTATTGAAAATAAAATTATTAGCATATTAGAAAAAAAAGATAGTGTTTCTAATAATAGTCCTACAGATAGTTTTGATATTTTAAAGATGGATGATGTTTATTTTGATGATGATATTAATCATTTTCAAGATAAATCTTCTTTAGATTTGTTTTCGGATGCTTCTACTTTTTAGTTTTCATCGTAGATTATTGCTATTTGACATTTTTTGACATTTATGGTATAATGAAATCATGAAGGAAATACTTTAATAAAGTAAGATTAATTGTATTTCCTTTTTTTTGTTCTTTACAAAAAGTATACTTGTGTTAAAATGGATAAGGATGTGATTTTATGAAGAAAATTAATGTATTTTTTCAAAATTTTTATAAATGGAAAGCCAAAGATTTTTTCTTAGCCTTAGGTGGTATTTTATTATCTAGTGTTGCGATTAATTATTTTATTGTACCAAATCATTTATATAATGGGGGAGTACTTGGTATTTCTCAATTAATACGTAGTGGGTTAGAAGTTCTTTTAGACTATCAATTTCCATTTGATATTTCTGGACTTATTAGTTTTTTAATTAATGTTCCTTTATTTATTATTGCTTATAAATATATTAGTAAAACATTTTTTCGAAGAACGATTTTATGTGTTGTTGCACAAACCGTTTTTTTGACTCTTCTTCCAATTCCTAAAGATGTCCTTTTAGATGATTTACTAACCTGTGTTTTAATTGGAGGTATTCTTGGTGGTTTTGGTGGTGGAATGACTCTTTCGGCTTCTGCTAGTGGAGGTGGAACTGATATTATTGGTGTTGTCATTTCTATGCGTAATAAAAAGTTATCAGTTGGTAGAATTCAAAGAGCGATTAATCTCACAATATATGGTATTTGTGGTGTTTTATATGGATTGCCAACTATGATTTATTCTGTTATTTATGCGGTTATTTCGAGCTTGGTGGTTGATCATACTCATAAACAAAACATTTGTAGTTATGTTATGGTATTTACCAAGAATCAACCTGATAAAATTATTCAATTTGTCCGTGATGAGTTAGTACGTGACGCAACTTATTGGGAAGCTATTGGTGGATTTGATCGTTCTAAGACGTATATTACTTATTCTGCTATGACTAAATATGAATTACAGAGATTTGAAAGACATTTACCAGAACTTGAACCTTCGGCTTTTGTTGTTAAAAGTGAAGGGGTTGGAATTGATGGTAATTTTGCTAAAAACCTTACCGATTAAAACAAGTATTTTGATGCTTGTTTTTTTATGCAAAAATTCTTTTTTTGTTTTCTACTTTTTTATTTTTCTGACAAATTTCTCCTTAAATACATAAAATTCGTGATTTTACATAGATTATTTAATGTGATACAACATAGCGACAAGAGGAGGGGTTTTATGGTTTATTTCCTTGTTTCTATGATTTTTTTCTTAGGGTTATTTCTTTGGTGCTCTTTGAAGATTGCACAAGATAGTGATGATGAGTCTCTGTCTAATGAGGAACATTTTCAATCTTTACATTGATTGTCGCTTTTCTTTCTTCTTTTTGGTTTTTCTTTTTTTAGATTGTGATACAGTTATAATAGGTGAGTTTATGAAAAAGATATTGTCTTTTTTAATTCTTTTACTGGCTGTTTGTCCCATTTTGACTTTGGCAGTTGTTCCGAAAAGTAACTTTGTTTATGTATCCGACTATGCCAATATCTTAGATAGTAATACAGCTTCTTATATTATTGATTATTCTAGTTTTTTAAAAAAAGAAACTCAAATAGAGTTTTATGTTGTTACTTTAAAAACTCTGGATGGTTCAGATGTTGATGCTTATTCCAATCAATTATATGATTCTTTTTGTTCCAATAACAAAGGACTTATTATTCTTTTTTCTAAAAAAGAAAGACTTATAAAAGTAATTGCAGGATCTAATCTTTCTACTATTCTACCAAATGATGTAATTGATGAATTGATTCAATCTTACTTTATGCCTTTTTTTAAAAATGAAGAATGGAATTTAGGAATTCAAAATGGTTATAACGCTCTTTATAAGAGAATTTGTGATGCTTATCATATTGATGCTAGTGCTATTTCGGTTTTAGATGGAAATGACTTTTTAACAAAGTACAAAACTTTCATCTTACTATTTATAACATGGGTTGGTATTACGATTACTTATGTATGTTGTGTTTACTTTTTAAAAATCTATCACAGTTCTTATACCTCTCGAATGGATGATTTTATCTTTATTTTGATGTTTTTTACAAATATTATGCTTCTAGCATTAACTGGATTGATTGATTCTACTTTTGTATTTATTTTATTAGCTTTAGAAATTTTATGCTTTATTTTTATATATGTTTCTTTAAGAAGGGATCAAAAAGAAAAAAGAAGAATTCGAAATGCTCGAATGAAGCAGAAAAAAAGAAAGAAAAAATAGTGTTTTTCTTTTTTTTATGATTCTTTTTTTGTATAATAATTATTGGTGAAGTCTTATGAAAAGAAGCGAAGTAGATCGTTCAAAACTTAGTCCTATGATGCAACAATATATGGATATTAAAGATCAATATGAAGATTGTATTATCTTTTTTCGTTTAGGGGACTTTTATGAGATGTTTTTTGATGATGCTATTTTAGCATCTCGTGTACTTGAATTAACATTAACAGGGAAACAAGCTGGATTAGAGGAGAGAGTTCCTATGTGTGGGATTCCTCATCATGCTTATGTTTCTTATGTGGATGATTTAATTGATAAGGGTTATAAAGTAGCTATTGTAGAGCAATTAGAAGATCCAAAAGAAGTAAAAGGAATGGTTAAAAGAGATGTTATTCAAGTTATAACCAAAGGAACTCGAATTGATTCTAATATTGATTCTAAAAGTAATAATTATATTGCTAATATTTATGACTTTAATTATTGCTATGGAATTAGTTATGCAGATATTTCTACTGGAGAAGTAAATGCTCTTCTCTTAGAGGGGGATAAAGATAAGGTTATTAAGGAAATTTCTCGTAATGGATTTCGAGAAGTATTGGTAAATGATACCATTGATCGTGAGATTGTTGAATCCCTTCGAACCAATTATGATGTATTAGTTACGATTGAAAAAGAGGAATTAGAAGATAATTCGCCTTATTCGTATGTTTATGAAGGGATTGAAGACGTTCGTATTGTTAAGACATTAAAACATTTGCTTCAATATGTAATTGATGCAAAAAAAGGAGATTTGCATCATTTACAACCTTGTCAAGTTATTAAGACTTCTATGTTTTTAGAGTTTGATGTTAATACAAAAAATAATTTGGAATTAGTTGAAACGATTCGTAATCGAGATCGTCAATATAGCTTGTTGTGGTTACTTGATAAATGTAAGACTGCTATGGGAAGTCGTTTTTTAAAGAATTCTATTTTAAATCCACTCACTTCTCGTCATGAAATTGAACGTCGTTATGATATGGTTTCCCTTCTTAGTACGGAGTTTATTTTAAGAGATGATCTTATTAAAAGTTTGGATCAAATCTATGATTTGGAACGTTTAGTTGGTAGAATTACGTATGGGAATTTAAATGCGAAAGATTTATTGCAATTGAAGAATTCTTTAAAAGAGTTACCAACTATAAAAAAGATTCTTCAGGAATTAAAATATGATAAAGAAATACAGACGTTTGAAGAAGTTTATCAATTACTAGATCGTACAATTTTAGAGGATGCTCCTTTTACTTTGCATGAAGGTCATTTGATAAAAGAAGGATATAATCAAGAGTTAGATGAATTAAAATGTTTGAGTAGTGGTTCCAAAGATTTTATTTTGGAAATGGAAAAAGAAGAAAAAGAACGTACTGGTATTAAAAATTTAAAAGTTGGATTTAATAAAGTATTTGGTTATTACATCGAAGTTTCAAAAGGACAATGTAGTTTGATCAAAGACGAATATGGGTACGAAAGGAAGCAAACTTTAGCAAACTGTGAGCGTTTTATTACTCCTGTTTTGAAAGAAAAAGAGAATATTATTCTTGGAGCGGAAGAAAAAATTATTTCTTTGGAGTATAAACTTTTTATGGATATTCGAGAAGTTGTAAAACGCTATGTTTCCGATTTACAAAAAGTATCGAAGGTTCTTAGTGAAGTTGATATGTTACAGTCTTTTTCGATTGTTTCGGATTTATATAAATTTACAAGACCTGAAATCACGGATGAAAAAAATTTGAAATTAATTGAATGCCGTCATCCAGTGGTTGAACAAGTTATGAAGGATCAATATATTCCGAATGATATTGTTATGGATAAAACCACGAATATTTTGTTGATTACTGGTCCTAATATGGCTGGTAAATCTACCTTTATGAGACAATGTGCTATTACTGTTATTATGGCTCAGATGGGTTGTTTTGTTCCTTGTCGTAGCGCTACTTTGCCAATTTTTGATAAGATTTTTACGAGAATTGGTGCAAGTGATGATTTGGTTAGTGGAGAATCTACTTTTATGGTGGAGATGAAAGAAGCAAATTATGCGATTAGTGAAGCGACGGAAAATAGTTTGATTTTATTTGATGAATTAGGTCGAGGTACTGCTACTTATGACGGTATGAGTCTTGCTCAAGCAATTCTCGAGTATATTCATGATAAAATTAAAGCAAAAACTTTATTCTCTACTCATTATCACGAATTAACCTTTTTAGAAAAAGATTTAAAACAATTGAAAAATGTTCATGTATCAGCTTTAGAAGAAAATGGTAAAGTTACCTTTTTACATAAAGTAAAGCCCGGGGCTGTTGATAAGAGTTATGGTATTCATGTTGCTGCTCTTGCTAAACTTCCTACTAGTTTGATTCATCGTGCGGAAGATATTTTAAGTGTTTATGAAAAGAAAAATGTCAAGAAAGAAACGTTTACTCAAACCAGTTTGTTTGAGTTGACAGAGCCAGAAATTGTAGAGAAAAAGAATCCAATCGAAGAAAAAGTTTTATCCATCAATCCACTTGAGATGTCTCCAATGGAAGCTTTGAATTTTTTGTATGATTTAAATCAAGAGGCTAAGAAAAAAGAATAATACTTCTAGAAATTACTAGAAGTATTTTTTGTTGATTCGAATTTGTTTTATCCTAAATTTCTTCTTTTTTTTTATTCTTTTATAGAGTATAATAAATATGGTGATGTGTATGAAAAACAGAAGTGAATTACGAGAAGTAATTATGAAAGTTCTTTATCAGATTAATTTGTTAAATGAGACGGAAATTGAATATAACGTTAATGCTCTTATTAAAGAACAATTAGAAGTTGAAAATTCTTTTGTGAATGAATCCATTGAAGGGATTTTAGCTCATCGAGAGGAAATTACAAATCTTGCTAATAAATATTTAAAAGATTGGACACTTGATCGTTTGAATAAGGTGGATCAAGCTATATTATCTTTGGGTATTTATGAGTTGATGTATACCGATACTCCTTCTATTGTTTCCATTAATGAGGCCATTGAATTATCTAAAAAATATAGCGATGAAGCAGTTACAAAGATGATTAATGGAGTATTGGATAAAATCTATCATGAAGAAGAGAAATAAGAGTTTATTTCTCTTATTTTTAAGGAAGTGATATTTTGAACGATAAATATATTACAGTTACTCAGTTAACTCGTTATATCAAGTATAAAATTGATAATGATATTCATTTGAATGAAGTCTTTTTAAAAGGAGAAATATCTAATTTTAAAGCACATAGTCGAGGTCACTATTATTTTACTTTAAAAGATGAAGGGGCTAGAATTAACGCTATTATGTTTGCTTCTAGTACTAAAAAATTGAAATTTACTCCAGAAGATGGAATGAAGGTTTTAGTGACTGGTAAAATCAGTGTTTTTGAAGCTAATGGAGGATACCAAATTTATGTTAATGATATGATGGAAGATGGAGTTGGAAACCTTTATATTGCTTTTGAACAACTTAAGAAAAAGTTAGAGGCAGAAGGTTTATTTGCTGATTCTCATAAGAAAAAAATTCCTAAAATTCCTACGAGGGTAGGGGTTGTTACGGCTCCCACAGGAGCTGCTATTAAAGATATCATTTCTACCATAAAAAGACGTTGGCCTTTAACGGAGATTTATTTGTTTCCGGCTTTGGTTCAAGGAGAAGATGCCAAAGAAGATATTGTTAGGCAGATTCAAAGAGCGGATGGATATCAGTTGGACACTTTAATTGTTGGAAGAGGCGGAGGATCCATTGAGGATTTATGGGCTTTTAATGAAGAAATTGTTGCTCGGGCTATTTATGCATGTGAAACTCCTATTATTAGTGCTGTAGGACATGAAATTGATTTTACGATTGCTGATTTTGTGGCCGATTTACGAGCTCCTACTCCCACAGGGGCTGCAGAAATGGCAGTTCCTCAAATGCGAGATGTAGAAGATTATCTAAGACAATTAAAGATTCGAGGAGTTCATACGATTGAGAATCATTGGAAGACTTGCTATCAACAATTGCAAGCTATTGAAAGACGAAGTGTTTTTCAAAATCCTATGATGATTTATCAGGCAAAAGAAATGATTTTTGATTCTTTATTTGAGAAATTAAGATTTCAAATGACGCACCTAACACTTGCGAAGGAAAAAGATTTAATACGAGTAAAAAATTCTTATGTATTACAAAAACCTTTTCAATTGTTGGATAAGAAAAGTAATCGATATTTACAAATATTATCAAAATTAGAGACATTAAGTCCTTTGCTTACCTTACAAAGAGGTTATACAATTTCAAAAGTTTCGAATAAAGTTGTTAGTAGTAAGAAGGACGTTAAAAAAGGGGATCAGTTAGAAGTAGAATTTCAGGATGGTACTGTATTAACGGAAGTATTATAAGGAGGATAATATGGCTGAAAAAAAAGAGTTAAGTTTTGAAGAAAGTTTAGAACAATTAGAAGAAATCGTTAAAAAGTTGGAAGTAGGAGATGTTCCATTAGATGATGCTATTCAAGAGTTTAATCGAGCAATGAAATTAGCAAAGACTTGTGATGAAAAACTTAAAAATGCGGAAGAAGCTATTTCAAAATTGGTAAAAGATAATGGGGAAGTTGTAGATTTCCAAGTAGAAGAATAAAAGCAGAAATGCTTTTTTTTTGGTATGATTTGTCGATTTTTGACCATTCTAGTAATGAGGTGATTTTATGCGAAAAAAACTGCTAAGCATCTTTTTGCTATTTCTATTTCCTTTATCTGTTTTTGCTTATTCCAATCAGGTTATTGTTGGCGGTGAAACGATTGGTATTGAAGTTCACTCTCAAGGTGTTTATGTGGTAGGATTCTATGAAGTAAATCAACAATCGATTGGAGAAAAGGCAGGATTTCGTATTGGAGATCAAATCTTAGAAATCAATCATATTCCCGTTGATTCGATTGCTTCTTTTAACTCTATCCTATCTAGTGAAGAGGATTATCAATTTACGATTTTGAGGGGAAAGAAACAAATTACTATAAATCTTCCTGTTATTTTAGAAGATTCTTTTTATAAAACCGGTTTGTATGTAAAAGATCATGTTTACGGAATAGGCACTTTATCTTATATTGATCCTGAAACCAAAGTGTTTGGTTCTTTGGGCCATGAAATATTAGAGTCTAATTCAAAACAAAAATTCCAGATATTAGATGGGGATATTTATAAAGCAGAAGTCTCTTCTATTTTAAAAAGTACCAGAGGGTCTACGGGAGAAAAAAATGCTAAGATTGCAGCGGATGAAGATATTGGTTCTATTTATTTAAATGAAGAAGTGGGCGTTTTTGGAATTTATGAAGATTCTCTTTCCAATGAAGAAAAAATGGATGTGGCGTTACCTAGTGAAATCCATAAAGGGAATGCTTCTTTGCGTACCGTTTTACATTCGAATGAAGTTATGGATTATAGGATATCTATTGTAAGGCTTGATGAGTCTTCTCCTAGTAAAAATATATTTTTTGAAATAACGGATCCTATTTTATTAGAGAAAAGTGGAGGGATTGTTCAAGGTATGAGTGGATCTCCTATTCTTCAAGATAATAAAATTATAGGAGTTGTCAATTATGTTGTAGTGGATCAACCAAATAAAGGTTATGGGGTTTTTATTACAAAAATGTTAGAAGAAGGGGATAAGATTTTGTCTTAGCTCTTTTTCTATTGAAAAAAACTTCTTTTTTCGATACAATGATAGGGTAGAAGAATTGGAAGTGGAAGTATGTATATAGATTTAATTGTTATTATTATTTTGATTGTTTTGGTAGCCATGTTCTTTCGAAGATTTTCTTCTTTTGTATTTTTAATGGCTATTATTGATATCTTTTTAAGAATTTTAACTTTTATTAAAAATAATATCGGATTGAAAGATGTTTCTCACATCATTGGTAAATATTTACCAGAGAATATGTTTGCTATTATTAATAAGTATACTGGTAACTATCCTCTTATAAATACGATTTTAAAATGGTGTTTTGTAATTCTTATGATTTTCTTTTTATCATACATCATCAAAATTTTCTTAAAAAAACGTAAGATATAGTGTTAAAACGACAATTTCGTCGTTTTTTTCTTTGTATACTCTTTTTGGTGATTCGATGAAAGTCTATATTGAAAGTATCTTTCTTTTAAATTTTTTGTTAGATTTTATGATCCTTTTTGGAACAAAAAAGATCTTAAAACATCCAACTACTTTCTTACGCATTGGCTTAGGAAGCGGAGTAGGAATGCTTTCTACATTTTTGTTGTTTATTCCTATATCTTCTGTTTCTCTGTTTTTTTGGAAAATTATTATTAGTTGCAGTATGATTTTTATTAGTTTTGGAAAAAGGCATTTCTTTCGTTCCCTTTTTTATTTTTATATATTTAGTATTTTACTGGGAGGTTTTCTATACTTGTTTGATATTCCTAAGTCTTTTTTTCGACTCTCTCTCTTTACTCTTTTTTCATGCTTTTGGCTTATTCATCTGTTTGGAAAAGCTTTTTTTCGTACTAGAGAAATATCGGAAAATCGATATCAAGTTGTGGTTACTATTCAGCAAAAAGATTACTTTCTAGATGGCTTTTTGGATACAGGAAATCGATTAAAGAATCCATATGGAGGAGAAGCTATTTTACTTACCAATTTGAAGTTGTCAGTAAAAGATTGCTTTTATGTACCTTATAAAGCTCTTAATTCTTCTGGAATTATTCCTTGTGTTCGACCGGACCGAATTGTAATCAATCAAAAAGAGATTCATCATTGCTTAATTGGACTTGCTAGAGAACGTTTTTCGATGGATGGATTTAATTGTATTTTACCAAATCAAATAAAGGAGGATTTATGTTAAAAATTTGGCAGTTTTTAAAGAGATTATTTATATCAGTATCCAGTTGTTTTTATGTAGGAGCTACGGATGTCCTTCCAGAACCTCTTTCTAGAGAAGAAGAAGAGTTTTATGTTCGCATGAAAGAGCATGGAGATGAATTTGCAAAAGAAAAATTAATTGAACATAATTTACGATTGGTTGTATTCTTAGCAAAAAAATATGAAAATACCGGTTTTGATTTAGAAGATTTAGTTAGTATTGGAAGTATTGGTTTAATTAAAGGAATTAATACTTTTCAAAGTGGAAAAAACATTAAATTAGCAACGTATGTTTCTAGGTGTATTGATAATGAAATCCTTATGTATTTAAGGAAAAATAAAAAACTGAAAAGTGAAGTTAGTATTGAACAAGCGTTATCGTATGATGGAGATGGAAATGAACTCCATTTAGAAGATGTTATTGGAACGGATAAAAACGCTGTTTCTAAATGTATTGAAGAAGAGGATGATAAAGCATTAATGCTTGATGAAATTGCTCGCCTTAAACCTAGGGATCGAGAAATTATGGTGCTTCGCTATGGCTTGTTTGGTAATGACGAATATACTCAAAAAGAAGTGGCAGAAAAGTTGGGTATCTCTCAGTCCTATATTTCTAGAATTGAGAAGAGAGTAATTAAGCGTTTAAAGAATCTTGTTCATGCCAATTAAAAAGAGTTCCTTATTAGGAACTTTTTTCAATGATTACTTCTTCTAAAATTTCATATGGTAGCATTTGTATCTTTTCCATATCTTTTTCTTCTATGATGGCTACTAAATCTACTTTTTCTTCATATTTTTTTTCGATTATATTCTCTTTGTTTAGCCAACGCATCATTAGCTTTTCTTCTGAATAAGATACTTGAAAATGTATTTTGTATCCTTTGGTTAATTCTTGATAGATTGCTTGTTTTAGGGCTTCTGTTACCGATTTCGTATAGGCTCTAATTAGACCTCCGGCTCCTAGTTTTATTCCTCCAAAGTAACGAATGGTAATGATTAAGATATTATTCAAATCTTCTTTTTCGATAACATTTAGAGTAGGGGCACCGGCTGTTCCGGTTGGTTCTTTATCGTCGGATGATTTGGTTCTGTTTTGAATTCGATAGGCATAGCAATAATGATTTGCTTTTGGATATTTTTTTGTTGCTTCTTCTAAATATTCTTTTACTTTGTTTTCTTCATATACTTTTATAATTTCGGTTATAAATCTAGAATTTTTGATTATTATTTCATTTTTTAGATTATTTTGGATGGTTTTCATTTGCATCACCTTTTTTTATTATATATTTTTTTGAAAAATATTTCAAAAAATTATTTCCATGGTATAATACTTCTAGGAGGCTATATTATGTTTCGAAAAAATAAAGATAAAGAAGTAGATATTACTAGTTTAAATAATATCTTACATACTGGTAAAAAATTGATTAATATTGGTTATTTTATGGCTATCGTTTGTTTAATACTATTAGGTACTTATTTAATCAAGGAATGGAAAATTTTGAAATATATTGGGGAGATTTTATATGTAGTTTCTCCTATCTTTATTGGATTTTTGATTGCTTGGTTTTTTGAACCATTTGTATCGATGCTACAAGAGAAGAAAGTCCCAAGAATTATAGGTTGTATTTTTGTTTATATCTTTTTAATTGGCTTGTTATTTTTAATCTCTTATTTGTTTATTCCATCTTTGATTAGTCAGGTAAAAGATTTTGTAAAAGTGGCTCCTTCTATTTTCTCCAATGTTACGGATTTTATTTTAAATATTGTAGAGCGTTTTGATTCTGGTGGATTTGTCAATGTTTCTTCTCTACGTAAAGAGATAACTTCTCGTGTAACAGAGTGGGGACTTGGAATTGGATCTGATCTTCCTAAATATTTATTTACAGCTGGTAAAACCTTAGTTAATGGTGGTATTAATTTTGTATTAGGCTTAATGATTGGTTTTTATTTACTATTTGATTTTTATAAAGTTAGTTCTACTATTGATCAGATTATTCCTGCTTCTTGGAGGGATGGATATCGTGAATTAACTACTCGTATCAATACTTCTCTTCGTAATTATGTTCAAGGAGTTTTGATCATTATGCTTCTTGTATTTATTACTCAAAGTATTGGTTTATCGATTGCTGGATTAACCTCTCCAATTTTGTTTGCTTTATTCTGTGCTGTAACGGATATTATTCCTTATTTTGGACCTTATATCGGAGCAATCCCTGCTATTATCGTTGGATTTACGATTTCTCCATTAACGGGTATCTTTGTATGTGTTTCTATTTTAATTGTTCAATTATTAGAAAACAATTTCTATCAACCAATTATTATGGGACATACGATGCAATTACATCCGGTTACTATTATGCTTGGATTACTTATATTCCAACATTTCTTCGGAATATTGGGTATGGTTTTAGCAACACCTGTTATTGCTTGCTGCAAAGTAATCTTTATCTTTGTTGCCGAGAGAACTGGTTTTATGAAGTATTTAAATGCAGTGGAAGAGGAAGAAACAGCTTAATTGATATTTTTGTTGAATCTTTTTCTGAAGTTTGTTACAATAAGTCTGTAGTGAATTACTAGGTATTGATAAAAGATGAGTACTTATTTGATTCTTTTTAGAGAGGTTCTGGTTGGTGAAAAGAACTAAGATAGAATTAGGAAGCTACTTTTGGAATCTAGTCGGGAGACCGTTATCAAAAGAAAGTTAAAAAGAGGATGGTACCGTGCTTTTTGCACTCCTTGGGTATCCTCTTTTTTTTGTATAAGGAGGGATTGTATGAAAATTTTTGTTATTGGTGGAGGAGCCAAAGCTGGAAAGAATACTTTTGGAGAATTTTTACGAGAAGAATTGAAGGATTATGGATATAAACCTTGTGTTATGCATATTACAGAACCATTATATTCTTATGCTCGTAATTATTTTGAATGGAATGGAAATGAAGAAGATAAGCCTAGAGAGTTTTTACAGAAAATGGGTATTGAGATTATCCAACAAAAACTAGGGAAGAAAGATTTTTTATTAAATCGTATTTTTGAAGATATTGAGATTCTTTCTAATTTCTTTGATGCTTTTATTATTACCGATGCTCGATTAATTCATGAGTTTGAAAGTTTTAAAGAAAAGTATTCAGAAGTCGTTACGATTAAGATTGTTCGTCATGGACATGATGATCGTTTAAGTGAAGAAGAAGCTAATCATATTACTGAGAAAGAAATTACTGGATATAATGATTTTGATTACATTATTGAAAATCGTGATTTGGATGAATTAAAACGAGCGGCTTTGGAAATTATTCGCAATGAAGAAAATTATTATGGAGGTTAGTTTATGAATCGTTTAATAGCAGTTGTTGGAATGAGTGGTAGTGGTAAAAGTGTTGTTACAGAGTATTTAGAAAGTGTTGGTTGGAAAAAAATATATTTTGGTGGCGTAACATATAAATTAATGGAGGAAGCTGGCATTGAAAGAACTCCGGATGGTAAAAGTGAGAAAGAATTTCGAGAGAAGCTTCGCGCCGAACATGGACCTGAGTGTTATGCAAAATTTTTAGAACCTGAAATTCGGGAAGAATTGGAAAAACGCGATGTAGTGTTAGATGGTTTATATTCTTGGTATGAATACAAATATTTGATTGAACGTTTTCCTAATTTAAAACTTGTATGTGTGGTAGTTGATAAGAATCTTCGCTATCAAAGAGTAGCAGTTCGACCTGAAAGACCATTTGATGAAGAGGCAATTCGTTATCGTGATTTGTCAGAAATTGAAAACTTGTTTAAAGGTGGTCCAATTGCTTATGCTGATTACTATATTTTAAATAATGGTACTATGGAAGATGAAATTAATCGATTAAAAGAAATACTAGAAGAGGATGTGTAGTTTATGAAATATATGAGTCATGATGATATTCGAAATACATGGTTTCGATTTTTTACTGATAAAGGGCATAAAATCTATGAGAGTGCTTCATTAATTCCTGTCAATGATGATAGTTTATTATGGATTAATGCAGGAGTTGCGCCTTTAAAAAAATATTTTGATGGAAGAGAAGTCCCTGATAGTCGTCGTATTGTCAATATTCAAAAATGTATTCGTACGAACGATATTGAAAATGTCGGAGTTACGAAAAGACATCAAACTTTTTTTGAGATGATGGGGAACTTTAGTGTTGGAGATTATTTTAAGGAAGAAGCAATTGCTTATGCTTTCGAATTATTAACTTCTCCAGACTATTTTGGTATTGATAAGGATTTAATCTATGTTACTGTTTATTCGGATGATATGGTAGCTAAAAATCGTTGGATAGAAGTTGGACTTGCGGAAGATCATATTGTTCCTTTAGAAGGTAATTTCTGGGAAATAGGGGAAGGACCTTGTGGACCTGATTCTGAAATATTCTATGATCGTGGTGAAAAATATGATCCGAATGGAAATGCTTTTGAACTATTTCAAGCCGATGAAGATCAAGAACGATATGTAGAGATTTGGAATAATGTATTTAGTCAGTTTAATTCTAAAGAAGGAGTTGATCGAAAAGACTATAAGGAATTGCCTAGCAAGAATATCGATACGGGAGCTGGTCTTGAGAGATGGTGCTGTATTTTCCAAAATGTAGATAGTAACTTTGAGACGGACTTGTTTAAGCCTATTATTAAACATATTGAAGAATTATCTACCTTTGATTATGTAGGACAAAAAGAATTTAAAATTATTGCAGATCATATTCGAGCTATTACATTTGCCTTAGCTGATGGGGCTTGTTTTGAAAATGTTGGTCGTGGATATGTTCTTAGACGTTTATTAAGACGTAGTGTTCGTTTTGGTAGAGTCATTGGTTTAGAATGTCCTTTTATGTATAAAATTGTTTCGGACGTTGTAGATGTTATGAAGGATGCTTATCCATATTTAGTAGAAAAAAGAGGAGAAGTAGAAGCTCTTGTTTTAGAAGAAGAAAAGCTATTTTTAAAAACGTTAGAAGCAGGTGAGAGACGTTTAAAAGAACTTGTTCAAGATTCTCAAGATGGTACAATTCGTGGAGAAGATGCATTTAAATTGTATGATACTTATGGATTCCCATTTGAACTTACGGAAGAGTATTTAAGTGATTTGGGATATCGCGTTTCGAAAGAAGAATTTGATCAATTTATGATGGCTCAAAAAGAGCTTGCAAAAAAGAATGCTAAAAACGTTACTTCTATGGCTAGTCAGAAGAAAGTCTTATTAGATTTTAAAGATCCTAGTGAATTTGTTTATGGATTGTATCGATTAAAAAGTAAAGTCCTTGCTATTTTCTCAAAAGAGGAAAGAGTAGACTCCATTGATCATGATACGTATTTAGCTTTTGAACGTACTTGTTTTTATGCAGAAAGTGGAGGACAAGTATCCGATACTGGTATGATTGTTTCCAATAATTTTAAAGCTAGAGTTGTGGATGTTTTTAAGGGACCTAATGGACAACACATTCATAAAGTTCGTCTATTAGATGGAGAAATTCATGTTGGGGATGAATGTGAACTTGTTTTAGATAAAGAAAAGAGAGTAAGAACTCAGGCTAATCACTCCAGTGTTCATATTTTACAGTATTCTCTTCAACAAATGGTTTCTGAGACAATTCATCAAGCTGGTAGTTATGTAGATGGAGATCGTTTCCGTTTTGACTTTTCTTATACTGGAAAAATGACGGATGAAAAACTCCTTGAAGTTGAAAAATTTGCGAATGAGATGATTCGCTCTAATATTATTGTTTCTACGGAAGTGATGCCTCTTGATAAAGCTAAACAACTTGGGGCAATGGCACTATTTAGTGAAAAATATGGAGATATGGTTCGCGTTGTTAAAATTGGTAAAAGTATTGAACTTTGTGGAGGAACTCATGTTTCTAACACTTCGGAAATTGGAAATTTTGCTTTGACTGGTTGTGAATCAAAAGGAAGCAATGTTTATCGTATTGAGGGTGTAACGGGAGATAAAATCGAAGAGGCTTTATATGAAGTTATTCGTCCTTATAATGATGAAATGGTTAAATTATTGATGAAAGCAAAAGACATTGTTTCAGAAGCAAGAGAAGATGGAATCCAATTGGATTTTGATATTGATTTGGATCATGCAAAACCAACTTCTTATAAAGATGTCATTTTCAATCGTAATGAACTTCAATATGTTCATCAAGAAGTAAAAGATCTTGAAAAGAAATATTTTGATTTAAAAGAAAAAGCAACTTTACAGAATCTTGATTTATATCGAGAAAAGATTCGTAAGTTTGGGGATTTAAATGTTCTTCTTATGAAAGTTGATAATCGTGATATGAATTTATTAAAGAGTATTGCGGATTCTTTGATGAATGAAATGAATCCTGGCTTCTTGTTTATAGCAAATATAAAAGATAATGCTAGTGTTAATTTTATTGCTAAATCTACTTCTAAAGTACCAGCTGGAATGATTATCAAAGAAGCTTCTCAAATCGCTGGTGGTAATGGTGGAGGTAGTCCAACCTTTGGTCAAGGTGGAGGCACTTCTACTGATAAAATTCCAGAAATTTTCGAAACGATCGAGAAGGTTCTTCATGAGTACGAATAATTATCTATTAGAATGTATGGATTCTCTTTCTCTTCAGAAAAAAAGAGAGTCCCTTATTCAGGATCTTTCTTTTCAAAATGCTCCTATTAGTATTTATGATATGGAAGAGACTACTCTTGATAATGCTTTAGAAGATTTGGATACTTATGGATTATTTAGTGATAAAAAGGTTATTATTGTTCGTAATCTTGAGGTTTTAAAACAGGATGATTATCCAGATTCTTTCCAACATTTATTTGCTTATTTAAAAAATCCAAATCCGGATAATTTATTCATTATTGAAGGAAATAAATTTAATAATACTTTAAAAGTTACGAAAGAATTAAAGAAGAATTGTGAAGTTTTAGAAATTTCTTTTGATCCGATTCAAATCATTCAAGATGAGTTAAAAGGCTATAAGATTGCTTCTTCGACCATTCGTTATTTGAATGATGTTTGTTTAGGAGATATTACAAAAATATCCAATGAATGTGCTAAGTTAAAGAATTATAAAATGGATACAAAAGAGATTACAAAGGAAGATATTGATGAACTTGTTATTCCTAAGCTAGGAGATTCAAAAGATTTAACGTTTGCTTTTACTAGAGCTCTTGCTATGCGTGAAAAAAAAGAGGCTTTAGAGAAATATCGTGAACTTTTATCTTATCAAATTGAACCTCTTAGTATTATTGGATTATTAGCTAGTCAAATTCGTATTATTTATCAAGTTAAAATTTTGGAAAAGCAACGTTTAAATGATGCTTCTATTGCGAGTAAGTTAGGGGAGAAGTCAGACTATCGTATTAAAAAGACGAGAGAACTTACTAGACTTTATTCGGAAGAGGAATTACTTTCTTTGATGCAAAAGTTAGCTGAGATGGATCTTATGATTAAAACCAATGATGTAGATGGCAATTCTTTAATAGAAATGTTTATTCTTAATATATAAAAAAATAGTATGAATTCATACTATTTTTTGTTTTTTATTCGTTCTAGTTTTTCATATATTTCTTTGATTCCTTTTTCATATCCTATATCTTTTGGTTCATAGTATTTTTTGTTTTTTATTTTATCTGGGAGATATTGTTGAACAACAAATGCACCTGGATAATCATGTGGATATAAATAATCTTTTGAGTCTGTTTTGATATGATTTGGAAGATTACCGGTATTTCCAGCTTCGATATCTTCTAACGCTTTATCAAAAGCTACATGTGCGGTATTACTTTTCGGAGATAGGGCCATTTCTGTTACGATTGTTCCTAGTGGAATTCTGGCTTCTGGTAGTCCAACTCTTTCTGCTGCATTGATGGCAGCATCTAATCTTGGTCCAATTGCTGGATTTGCTAGTCCTATATCTTCATATGCAATGACGCTTAATCTTCGATAGATGGATTCTAGATCGCCTTCCATCACTAGTCTGCCTAAATAATGAAGGGATGCATTTACATCACTTCCTCTTATTGATTTTTGAAGTCCACTTAATACATCATAATGACCATCTCCGTTTTTATCTGAGAAAAAAACTGGTTTATTATTAATGGTTTTTATCTTTTCAATGGTGATTGTTTTATCATCATTGGCGTAATAGGCTATTTCTAATAGGTTGTAAGCGTATCTAAGGTCGTTTCCAGAGAGTTTGGCAATATATTCGAGTGTTTCTTTATCTATTTTAATTCCAGCTAAATCAGGGTGCTTTACGGCCTTTTTTAATCCTTCTATAATATCTTTTGTTTCTAACTCTTGTAGTTCGAATAATTGACAACGACTTCTTATCGCTGGATTGATGGAATGATAAGGGTTGGCTGTTGTCATTCCGATAAGAGTGATTAAACCACTTTCAATCTGAGGAAGTAATACATCTTGCTTGTCTTTATTTAGGCGATGGATTTCATCCATTATTAAAATAATCTCTCCATACATTTTAGCTTCTTCTATTACGACATCTATATCTTTTTTACTATTGATGGTTGCGTTTAAAAAACGGTATCTTACGCCTAAGTCATTTACTAAGGCATTCGCAATTGAAGTTTTCCCAATTCCTGGTTTCCCATATAAAATCATGGAAAAACATTTTTTATTTTTGACTAGATTGGTAAGTATTTTGTCTTTTCCAATTAAATGTTTTTGCCCAATTACTTCTTTTAAAGTTGTTGGTGCTAGTTTTAAGGCTAGTGGTTTACTCATATTATCACCTGAAAATATTATACTTTGTTTTTCTTTATTTGACAATTTGTGTTTTTTCTTAGAATTTGATAAAATACTACTAGGTTAAAAGAGTGTGATTTTATGAAAATAGAAGATGCTATTCAAGATTTTTTAAATTATTGTATTTTTGAAAAAGGGTTATCTGATAAAACACGTTTATCCTATGAAAATGATTTAAATGTTTATCATGAGTTTTTAAAGAAAAGATCCATTACGGATGTTTCCCAGATTCAAGATACAGATATTAAAGATTTTTTAAAGGAAAGAAATTCAGAGAAGACTACTACGATTGCTCATAATCTTACGGTTCTTAAGAATTTTCATAGTTATTTGTTGAAAGAAAACATTGTTACCAAAAATGTTAGTGAGTTTATTGAAAGACCTAAATTGAGAAAGTCTTTGCCAAAGACTCTAAGTGTCGAAGATGTCGATTCTCTTCTCGATATTCATCTTGATAGCCCGTTTGACTATCGGAATAAAGCTATGTTAGAATTGATGTATGGATGCGGCTTACGGGTTAGTGAGTTAGTGGGCTTAGAAATCCATGATATTGATCAAAATAATTGCTTGATTCGAATTATGGGAAAAGGTAGTAAAGAGAGAGATATTCCGTTAGGAGAATATGCAATTTATTATTTAAATCTATATTTAGAAAAGCGGCCTCTTTTATTAAAGAATAAATCTTGTAGCAAATTGTTTTTAAATAATCATGGGAAAGGAATGACTCGTCAAGGCTTTTTTAAGAATTTGAAAGCAATTCTTTTGGAGAAGGGTCTTAATCCAGATGTTTCTCCTCATACCCTTCGCCATAGTTTTGCGACGCATTTGGTTAATCGTGGTGCGGATTTGCGGAGTATTCAAGAAATGCTTGGACATTCCGATATTTCTACTACGAAGATTTATACTAAAATTAGTGATGAAAAAGTATTAGAAGATTATAATCAATATCATCTTCGTAGTAAGAAGGAGTGATTTTATGAAATTTAAACGTATATTTTTGATGGTTTTAGATTCTTTAGGAGTAGGGGAGACAGCAGATGCTGCTAATTTTGGAGATAGTGGAGCTAATACTCTTGGTCATATTATGGAAACATGTGACTTGTTTATTCCGAATTTAAAGAAAATTGGCTTTTTAGATACGGTTAATATGAGTGAAAATGATCAAGTGGAAGCTTATTATACGATTGCGAAACCTATTAATGCTGGAAAAGATACTTTAAATGGTCATTATGAAATGGTTGGAATTAAAAATGACATTCCTTTTCGTACCTTTAATCAAGGTTTTACGTATGACGTTTTATCTAGTATTGAAGAGATTACGGGGCGTGCTTTGATTGGTAATAAAATGTGTAATGATGATTCCATTATTCAGGAATTAGGAGAAAGACAATATAATTATGGGTCATTAATTATTTATACTTCTGCTGATTCTGATTTGCAGATTGCTGCTCATGAGGATTGTATTCCAATTGCGACTCTTCATGAATATTGTGAGAAGATTCGTGCTTTAACACTAAAAGAAGATTGGAGAATTGCTAGAATCATTGCTCGTCCTTTTAATGGGACACCGGAGAAATATCGTTTTATTTCTAGCGGTAGAAAAGATTATGCTGTTAAACCACCTAAGAAGTCTGTTTTAGATAGTTTAAATGAGTCTGGATATTCTGTTATTGGTATAGGTAAAATCAATGATATATTTGATGGACAGGGTATTAATAAGATGATTAAAGCACCTAGTAATTTGGAAGCAATTAATAAACTTACGGATATCATGGATAAGAATTTTACTGGTTTGTGTATGGTAAATCTATGCGATTTTGATGCTTTATATGGACATATGCGTGATGCAGAAGGATACGCTCGTGCGATTGAAGAATTAGATGTTGATATGCCTATTATTTTAAATAAATTGGATTTAGATGATTTATTAATTATTACTGCAGATCATGGAAACGATCCAACATTTGAAGGAAGAGGGCATACTCGTGAAAATGTGCCAGTTATTCTATATAGCCGTAATTTTAAAGAACCGAAACGTATGGAGCCTTTTGATACTTTTGCTAATATAGGAGCAACTATTGCGGATAATTTTGATGTAGAAATGCCAGAGATAGGGAAGAGTATTCTTGATGAATTAGAATAAAAAAATAGGGGAGGTTCCCCTATTTTTTCTATCCTATGAGAGAAGATAATCTTCTTTTTTTCTTTGCTCTATTTCGATTCCTTCTCTTTCTTTTTCTTGTTCACTGGTTACTTCATACACATTATCATTTATGATACTAGCATTTTCTTCGAAACTCAGATTTTGAGTAGAGGAGGTTCCCCTATTTTTAGACTCTCTTTTTTTTCGATGTTTACCCTCTTCTTTCTTATTATCTTCTAACATTCTATTATCTCCTCCTTTAATACTAGTATTTGCTGTTTTTCTATTTTTATTCGAGACGATGAATGATCCATCTTTTTGATTCTAAATCGCTTAAAATGCATCCTTCATTTTTTCTTTTTATTTTATCATTTTATTTTTAAGAATTTAGACGATGAACTATCCATCTTTTTGATTCTAAATCGCTTAAAATGCATCCTCTATTTTCCGCTTTTTTGGAATTAATAGAGAAGAGGGGAAGTAGGGGGATAATTGAGGTTAAGGAGCGTATTATATATTTATCTTCTTTTATATATAAGGAAATATATTAATAAAGAATAAATTTATATAAAAAAAAGAAATTTTAAAAATTTCTTTTTATTTTTATGTAATATATTGTTTAAGTTTATGATTTATTTGTATAGATTGCTATTATTAATTATAATTTCATCTTTTTTTGGTTAGGGGAGTCTTATATTATCTATATTCCAGTATAGAAGTTAACATAATATCAATTATAGGAAGTAGATTATATAGGGAAATATAGGGGTTTTTCTATCTTTATCTATTCTTATTATACTATAGAATCTCTTTTGTGAAAATATA
>CAMNHK010000018.1 GCA_946539445.1 uncultured Caryophanales bacterium | reverse complement strand
GAGTGTTTGGCTACGAACCAAAAGGTCGGGGGTTCGAATCCCTCCGAGCGCACCAGTTTTCGGGAAGTGGCTCAACTTGGTAGAGCACTTGGTTTGGGACCAAGGGGTTGCAGGTTCAAATCCTGTCTTCCCGACCATTTTGAAATTAAACAATCTTCGGATTGTTTTTTTTTGCCCTACTTGTATTTTGGTTTCTTTTTTTATATACTTAATATATAAGGTAGGTGTCATTATGAAACGTCGCAAAAGAAAAGGTTTTACTTTAGTTGAACTTTTAGTGGTGATTGTCATTATAGGAATTATTACAGGGATTAGTATTCCTATGATACGTAACATAAGAGAAACGAATGAACAAAAGGAATATTCGAATTATGTAGAAAGCATACGGTATGCTGCAAAACTCTATGTAAACTCTTATGGAGAAGATTTATTTGGTCATGAAGAGTCTGGATGTTCTCTTATACCATATGAAGAATTAAAACAGAGAAACTTAATCAAAGATATTGATGTATCAGGAGTAAGTTGTGCATCCGATGAAACCTATGTTAGGGTTGTAAAAATGGGTGATAAATATGGATATGCGGTGAGTATTGGCTGTGGAAAAGCGGATGAAAATGGTGTTGTAACAGTTACCTATAAACTTCCGAAAGAGGGGGTTATATCCAGTGATACTTGTGGGGTAGATGCGGAAACGATTATGTCTTTTTCTACAAATATAACGGATCCAGAATCTATGGAATATAAAACGAGATCTATGAAGGTTACGGTATCTAGTAGTACAGGGGTGAATTCTAATCCCATTATTCAATATGGGTTTAGTGCGAATAAAGATCCTAATATAGTGGAAGGCTGGAATACTTTAACGTTGAATCCTTCTTCATCGACTACTCAAATAAGTGCAATTGAGGCTGGAGAAACGATTCGAGTTACTTCCGATCAAATCTCTACACCAAAGGGTTTAACGGGGAATTATTATTTGGTTTTGAAAATTGACCGTTTACAGGATGTTACTGGACGTAATTGGGCTAGGGAAGGTAGTGATGGCTATGTTTATCTTGGACCATATACTCTTGATAATACGAAACCAGAATTTAATAATTCTTCTGTGATTTCTTCGGAAGAAGGTTTCAATAGTAATAAACCAAAATTAAAATTAAAAGCAAGTGATAATTCTACACCGACTAAAAAATTAAAAATGTGTATTTCTTATGATAAAGACGATTGCTCTAAAAAGATAAAAGATCTTAAGAAAACTGGTGGAGATTATGAGACTTATGATGCCAATAAAGTTTTAGATGCCATTCAAAATAAATATGATGCCAGTGAACATAAAGTATATGTAACGGTTGTGGATTTAGCGGGTAATTATAAGACAGAAGTTTTTGATTATCGAATTGCTCAAAAATATACTCTTACTTATGATAGTAATGGTGGAGTAGATTGTAATCCTACTTCGAAATCGTTTACTTTTAATTCCTGGGAAAAAGAAGAAAAATGGGATAAATTATGTTCTACTTCTAGAACCAATTATACTTTTGTTGAATGGAATACTAAGAAAGATGGAACGGGTGATAAAGTTGATAAAAATACGAAAGTAACGAAGGATTTAAAAGTTTATGCTAAATGGCGTAAGAATCAAGTTGTTTTCCATTTTAAAGTTGCTGATTCTGCTAGTTTAACTGCTTCTACTACTTCTGCAGAAGGCACTACTTATTCTTGGACTCAGGATTCAGATCATATTATTCAATTGAACGGAAAAGTTTATGAGAAAAAAGTAGATTTTGATGCGACAAAAATGGATTTACCAAATTATAATAATACGAAATATTTAAATCTTACAAAAGAAGGATATATTGGTATTAGTGGAAAAGAATGGATTTGTGTAAGTGGTTGTAAAACGAAGAATGATACTTTTAGTCATTCAGAAGTTAGTGTAACGCCAAGCTCTATTTGTGATTATTCAAAAGGTAATTGTACGGTTACTGTAAAAGTAAACTGGAAACCAAATACCTTTACTGTTGCTTATAATGGAAATGGTAATACGAGTGGTTCTGTTGCTAGTCATACTTGTACGATTGGTTCTGCTTGTTCATTAAGTAATAATGGATTTATTAAAACAGGATATGGATTTAGTGGATGGAAAAAGGAGAATAAAGGATCTACCTTAAGTGCTGGTTCTAGTATTAAGAATGCTGTTTCAAGTGGTACGGTTACTTATTATGCACAATGGACTGAATGTGCTGCGGGAACTTACCAAAGTGGTGGAAGTTGTGTTCCTTGTCCAGCTGGTTATTATTGTACTGGTGGTGCCAAAAAAACGGCTTGTCCAGCTGGTACTTATCGAAGTGCAACTGGTGGAAAAGCACTAAGTGATTGTACTTCTTGTGGATCTTGTAAGACAACTTCTGGAAATGCTAAAACGGCTTCTTCCGATTGTCAATGGAATTATGGAGATGGTAGTAAGAATACCGTTCAAAAAGGATATCAAGGTTTAGTTGGAGTTGCTGTTGGTGATACTTGCCACACCGATCTTGGCTCTTGGTGGAATGTAAAATACATGGGAAGTGCCAATATGAATTCCTCTGGAAACTACGGATTTGAAGATTGGTGGAGTACTTCTAGTCATGGATACTGTTCTAACAATTCGTTAAAATCTTTTGGATTACAACGTTATTGGTTGACAGCAGCCGGAACGAATTGGTGTGGAGTATGTTCGAAAACGAATGATGCTTGTAATTATTCTGCTGGGGCTAAATGTAAAAAAGCACCATTGTATGGTAAATTATCGAATGTTCAAAATCAGATTCATATGAAATCTGGAACGAATAATTATAGTTTTGCCTCTGAAATATCCGGAGAAGTTACGGTTTACTTCCAATTACGAAACGGTGGAGGAGCTGGTAGCCATTCTTCTTCAGGATTGAAGTTTAAAATCAATGGTTCTTATTATACCCTTCAACAAATGGTTAATAAGGGGTATATTAAGAAGTTAGTATTACTTGGTGGCCATGGATTGAAGGACCAGACTTCCGCTGTTAATCTATATTCTGCTGGAAGTGATGGTGGTGGAGATTGGCCAGATGACTTTATGATTTTTATGCTTAATAGTGGTTATAGATTACAAGGATTCCAAGTATGGCAGTCTAAAGATACGAATGATTCTTATCAAGATGGATTTTATATAAGAACAACTCCTACTTCTAATTTCCGAGTTGTCTTGAAATAGGGAGTGTGATATAAATGGATAAAAAAAATATTATTATTATGGTATTGTTATTTCTACTTGCCATTGTTTGCTTTGGGATTGGGCTTTTATCCTCTGATAAAAGCTCTCCCTCTAAAACTAAGTATGATGGGGAAGTGAAAAGCTTTCAAACATTTGATATTTCTGATTGTAGTCATGCTGCTTGTAAAAAAGAAATATCCTTTAATGGAAATACCATTCTAATCACAGAAGATGAAAACTTTAATTATCAAATTCGCTATAACAAAAAGGTGATTGCATCTTTTTCTGATTTGCCTTATCTTGGCAAAAAAATTTATACATTTGATGATAAGATCCTTTATTTAACTTATTATAGTGATTATAGTGCCTTGGATAATTTGTATGATCCAGCGACTGGGGAAGTTACTTCTTTTGATTTATCAGATGATTTGCAATGGTATATCAATGACGTGGAAGTTGATAATGGAACTATTCGTATTCATACTTCTAGATTTGATGAGCCGACTAACTTTATCGATGTAGAAGCACAAATCCCTGTTGAAATGGATAATTGCGATAATTATCAAAAATATGCAGAAAAAGAAGTTGCTAAAACCTATGAAATTGTTTATCAAAATGGTTCTTTTAGTAAAGCAAAGGAAATTGAAACTGTTTTGTTAAAAAATTATAAAGATTATAGTAGTTTATGTAACTAGAAGGAGATTGAGGATATGGATAAAAAAAATATCATTATAATCATTTTAAGTATTCTCTTAGTTATTGCGAGTGGTGTTTTGATTGTAAAAATATATAATCGATATGCTGATGATAAAAATATCATAATTTCTAATGGAGATTATAATGTTTTTCCTTTAGAAAACTGTGTTAAAGGTAAATGTGATAAGACTTTTCTCTTTTCCGATAATGAAATAAAAATTCATAAGGAAAGTAGTGGTTCTTATGAAATCACTTATAATGATTATGTTATTTACGCATCGGCTGATAAGCCTTTCTTGGGAGATGCTATTTATACCTTTGAAGATAGTTTACTTTTTTCTGTTCAAGATGAGGATGGAAATTTAAAAATCATGAAGTATCAAATGGGAAATTTTGAAGCCGAAGAGATTTCCATAGGAGAAGATGATTACTGGTATATTAAATCTATTTCGGCAGAAGATGATACAATTACCATTCAAGGATCTCGTTTCTTAAAGGATAATCAATTTTTGGATATTCAAAATGAAGCCACTGTAGAGATTAATGAGTGTCATTTATTTCAAGAATTCAGCGAAAGAGAAGCTGAAGCAGTATATCAAATTCGCTATAAAGATGGAGCCTTTCAGAATGCTGAATTAATTTCTACCAGTTTATTAGGGGATAATAAAAAGTATTCTTCTTTATGTCAATAAAGCAATCTTAGGATTGCTTTTTTTTGTATATATTTTTAATAATAGAGGATACTAATATAGAATAAAAAGATGTATATTTGGCATAAGGTTGACACATTTTTGTCGTTTATACTTGTTTTTTTATTTTTTGATTTGTATAATTATTATTGGTTAAAATAAAGAGGATAGGAGATGTTTTTTTATGGAAAAAGAAAGAGGTTTTAGAATTATTGCATTAGTTGCATTAATCGTTGCAATTGTAGGATTATCATTTGGTTATGCTGCATGGTCAACAACATTAACAATCAGTGGAGAAGGAAAGGTTAGTCCAGCGACTTGGGATGTTCATTTTGCCTACAAATCTGGATCTAGTTTGACACCAACAATCGTTGGAAATGCTGCTTCTACTGGAGCAACTTTAACAGCTACTACGGTAAGTGGATTTACAACTACTTTAAAGGCACCTGGTGACTCTGTTACTTATAACTGGTTAGTAAAAAATGAAGGAAGTTTGGATGCTCAATTAAAAACAGTTACTTTAGGTACTATTTCTTGTTCTCCATCTACAGGAAGTACTGCTACTCAAACAGAAGCAACTAGCGTATGTGGTGAATTAGAGTATTCTCTTACTTATGCAGATGGATCTGCTATTACGGTTGGTGATACTTTAGCTAAAACAACTGGAAGCAAAGAATTAAAAATGGTTTTAAAATGGAAAGATAACAGTACAGTAGTTCCAACCGATGATATTAAAGTTACTGTTTCAACTTCAACATTAGTTTACGAACAAAAATAAGGATAGAGTATGAAAAAAAGTACTTTTAAAACAACTTTATTGTTGTCTTTGATATGCTTTATTTCTCTCTTAAACAATTTTGTTTTTAAGAATTTAAATTCCCTGACTTTTTTGGGAATTATTCTTGTATTACTATTTATTTCTTACTCAATAAATGGGTTAAATCATAGTCATAAAAGATTTGAAAAAGACATTAATATTACGATTATGACTTGCGTCATTTCTTATTATTTGATTCTTTATTTGAGTGGATTGTTTTTAGGATTTAATTATAATGTTTATAATATTGGTATCTTTTCCATCATTAAGAATATTTGGCTTGTTCTTCCAACGATTCTCTTGATGGAAATGCTACGTTATTCTATTAACTATCAAATCAATAATCAAAAAGTTTTATATATTTTGTCTTTTCTGTCTTTTTTTCTATTAGATACTACTTTGTATATTAGTAATATTAATTTTAGTAGTATTGATTTATGGATTGATAATGTCAGTTTATTCGTTATTCCAAGTATTGGAAAGAATATCTTTTTGACTTATTTAACGACAAAACAAAATTATCGAAGTCAGATTTTATATCGGTATATGATGGAGTTACCAATTTATTTTGTTCCTATCGTACCGGATTTGGGAGTCTATTTACAAGCTGTTTGTGAATTGTCTTTTCCAATTATTGTTTTGTTTTTTATCAATCAGTTTTATAAAAAGTTACCAATTAATCAAGAAAAAGTTTCTAAACAGACTTCTAGGAGTCGTTTGGCAACTACTTTTACCATTGTTTTGTTGGGAGTGGTTGTATCTTTAACCGCTGGTTTAGGAAAGCATCAAGCAATTGTTATTGCAAGTGGTAGTATGCAACCGTATTTATATCGTGGTGATGTGGTTATTGTCACGAAACTAAATGATGAGGAAAAAGCAGATCTTGCGATTGATGATTTATTGGTTTTCAAGAGAGAAAACAAAATTGTTGTTCATAGGATATATCGAAAAGTACAAAACGGTACTTCGGTATTTTTTGAAACAAAAGGGGATAATAATGAAAGTTCTGATGGCTATTTAATTGAACTAAATGAAATTATCGGAACCACTCATTATAAGATTAAATATATAGGATTACCTACAATTTTCCTATATGAATTATTTCACTAGAAAAGAAAGGGGATGTGTGAATGACTATACTAAAGAACTTACAGAATCGATTTGCAAGTTTTCATTCAACCATACGATTAATTATTCTATTGGTTTTGTTTGTCTTTGTTTTTGCAATTTCTTTAAATAGTTTTGTTAGTATTTTCTTTTCTCCTTCTGAGTATAAACTGGTATGTGAAGAAAATAGTAATTCTTCCTATTCTGTGAAATTAAAGCAAAATAATTTTTATGAGACAGAAACATTGCCTCAAGGAATGAATTATATTGCCAGTTTGATTGATGAAATTGATTTATCTTTTGAATATTTATTTTCTTCTTCTGAATTGGTTCAATTAGAAGGAGAGTATACTATTGATGCTATTACAAGAGTTTATAGTGATGATGGTAAGAATATCTTGTTTGAGAAGAAAGAAAATTTAATTGAAGCAACTCCATTTTCGAAGAAGAAAATGGCAGATTATAGTTTCTTACAAGATGTTGTGATTGACTATGATCATTTTAACGAGTTTGCGAAGCAATTTAAAACATCTTATTATATTACTTCAAACAGTGATTTAACGATTGTTTTAAATGTTAAGAGTTCAGCATCCAATAAAAATTATAAAAAATCGGTTGACTTTGATAGTTCTTCGATTGTGACTATTCCCTTAACGGAGAGAACCATTAATATCTCTATTGGTAGTGATGATTTACATGAAGAAAGAAATGTCAGTCAACTTAATATTCCGGTTTTAATTGGGCATATTCTTTTATTCCTTTTAAGTTTTGCTACCGCATTATATTTACTTTCTAAAGTAATACGATTAGCACTTTCTATGATGAGAGAAAAAACAAAATATGAGATTCAATTAAATCGAATTTTAAAAGAAAATGATAGTATTATTGCTAATGTAACAAATAACATTCAATTCTCTGATTATCAGATTGTTGAAACGGATTCTTTTGAAGAATTAAGAGATGTACATGACAATTTAGGATCACCTATTTTATATAATGAAATTTCAGAAGGGAAAAAAGCTTATTTTTATATTGTTCATGGCAATATTTTATATCGATATGTTTTATCATACGATGAATTAGGGGAAGAACAAGTGGAGGTAATATAAGATGAATAAGAATACGATTAATCATTATTATAATCTTACTCCGCTTGTTTTTTTATTTGCTTTTATAATAATTGGTTTATCGGTTGCTTATTCTTTTTATTCTACTAGTTTTGCGGTAGATGGTAGTGGCTTTGTAAGACCTATTAGTGATGTGCGTATTTCTGCTGTTGAAGTTAATAGTGAAACTAATGGTGGTTATCTAAATGAAAACTTGGAATTTGCCAATCATACGTTTTATGTTAATGGACATGTTCCAGCCGCTTTAGGAGCAAATGGAAACTTAATTGTGGATGTAACCATTACCAATTTATCCTCTGGTAGTGTTTTAATTACCGATGTTTCCAATACTTCTTTTAGTAATAATAATATGACGTATGAATTCTTAAATATAACACCTAATGTTACTGTAATTCCGGCTGCTAGTGATTATACATTTCAGGTAAAAATTCATTTTAAATCCGGTATTATTGAGACTATTTTAAAGTTTACGGAAGCTGTTTTGGAAACGGTATTTAATATTAGTACAAATGTTACTTCTACTTTCCAAGTATCTTGGAGTCGTATGGCTCAATATACTATAGATATTCAAGCAACTCCGAGTGATGCTTTAATTCTAATTATGGATGGAGACCGAATTATTGGTTCTTCTAGTACGGGTCATTTTACGGGATTAGTTGATGCAGGCTCTACTATTAATTGGAGTGTTAGTAAAAATGGTTATGTAACACAATCTGGTGTTGATGTTATGGATGATAATAAAAGTCATGTTATTACATTAACTACGGCTGCTCAGCATACGTTATCGATAACGTCGGTACCGAGTGATGCTACTATTACCTTGAAGCAAAATGGAGAAGTGGTAGCAACCGGAACTGGATCAATTAGTTATCAAACTTATGATTATAGTCCTATTGAATATTCGGTATCGAAAGAAGGTTATATTACTGCCAGTGATGTTGTGCAAACAGAGGGAAGCAATGTTTCTTTAAATATTACTTTGGAAGAAGCAGAATACTTAGATGGAACTTATATGAATACGGATGCATCTTCTGCTACTACGATTACTAAAGAGATTTTTTACACTGGTTATTACCTTGTAGAATTATGGGGTGGAGCTGGTGGAAAAGGTGCTGGTAACGAAATTGGAAATGGACAAGCTGGGGAAGCTGGTTATGTAAATGGAATTGTTTACTTAAATAGTGGACAAAATGTTTATATGACTTTAGGTGGAAATGGGTATACAGGAACTTCTACTTCTAGTGCTACTGCTGGTGGAGCTAATGCTGGTGGAACCAGTGCTGCCGGAGGTGGCGGAGGTGGAGGATATTCTGCTCTTGCTGTTGATGTTAATTCTATTACCCTTGCTAATGTTTTAGATAATAAAGTCTTCTTTATCGCCGGAGGTGGCGGTGGAGGAGGAGCTAAGATTGGTTCTATCGGTAACTCTGGTTCTGGAGGAGCTGGTGGAAATATCAATTCTTCTGCAACCTTAAATTATGATAACGGGACCATTTATAATGGTTCTAATGGAACTACAACTAATTTAAATGCTAGTTATCCTGCTTCCGGTGGATCCAATATTGGAGGAACCAACTCCGGATCGGCGAATGCGGGAGGATCTCTTCTAGTTGGTGGTTCTGGACATCGTAATGGTGGAGGAGGAGGCTCTGGCTTCTATGGTGGAGCTGGAGGTGCTAGCCGTGATGCTTTAATCATTACTATCGGAGGAGGTTCCGGTGGAGGAGGAGGTTCTTCTTATATCCACACATCGGTTACATCTTCTAGTTCTCAACAATCTAATTTGGTTCGAACGAATCCAAGTTCTACTGGAGGAGCTGCGGTTATCAAATATATTGGTACTACTTTAAATTAATCTATTTATGGAATATAAAAACTAGTTTACAACTAGTTTTTTATTTACATACTGTTTTGACATCTATTTACACCTATTATTCTGTAAATCTATTGAAAAAAATAAGGTACATATTATAATAAAAATAGATAATAATATGAGTAGAAAGGAGAATGGTTATGATAGTTTACATGTACTTGACTATTTTGATTGTTGTTTCTATTATTACGGGAATTATTGTAACCGTTCTAGAAAAGAGAGGTTTACGTGTACAACAGTCTTCTAAGATCTCTGTTGTAGCAAGTCCGGATAAAGTATCTCGTAGTATGAAACAAACTGTAAATCAAGATAATCCTCTTACCGTTATTCAACCAAAAGATGCTATTCAAAAGCAATTAACAGTAGTGATAGAGCCTACTCAAGAAGTAGCTCCTGTTGTTGAAGAATCCTCTGTTTCAAAATATGATTATGATACCCCTTATATCATTTCAATCATAGATGAAGAAGTGTTGTAATATGAAGATATTTCGTTTTATCTTTACGATTATTAAATATATTCTTTTTTTACCTATTACGATTGTTCGCTGGTTTGTAAGGGGATTTCAGGCACTTTCGTTATTTTTATCTAGGGGTTTTTATTTTTATTTTAAAAAGTTTTTTGAATTACTACATAAAATTATACCTATTTCATTCTTTGAAAGAACATCGCAGTTTTTTTCAGCTCGTCAGGAACAACCTTCTCACATTGTTATGGTGATTGTTTGGTTTTTAACTGGTCTTTATTTATTTGATACGTTCTATATTGCTCCACAGGATGTTGATTTCGTTTTCGAAGATATACCAACGGTTGAAAAAACACCTGTTGCGGATGCCGTTAGTAATAGTACGGATGATAATCTATTATTTAATAAAGAAATGAATTTATATCGTATTTATGGAAAATATTCTATGAATGATATTCATTTCGAAGATTTGAAAACAAAAAATTCTAGTACGGTTGCTTGGCTTATGGTGGAAGGAACGAATATTAATTATCCAATTGTGCAAACTGATAATAATGATTATTATTTAAATCATTCTTATGATTATTCTTATTCCTTAAATGGTTGGACATTTATGGATTATCGTAATCATGCTAGTATGAATGATTCTAATACAGTCTTTTATGGGCATAATTTACTAAATAAAACGGGATTTGGAAGTTTAGATAAGATTTTTCAAAATAATCAGAGTGATATCAAGATTCGAGTTTTAACGGCTGAGCATAAGATGTTTACGTATCAAGTATTTTCTGCTTATTATATTGATCCAGAAGTTTATTATATTCAAACTAATTTTTATGGATTAGAAGATTATCAAGAATTTTTAAATACCATTTCTGGTAGAAATATTATTAATGTAGATAATTCTGTAACTACTTTTGATAAGATTATTACATTGTCTACTTGTACGGATGATAATAAAGGTCGAAAAGTGGTTCATGCAAAACTAATTTCAACCGATACGTTTTAAAAAAAGATTAATTGTTAATCTTTTTTAATTTTTATTTAATCTTTCTTTTTTATACTTTATTTGTAGCAGAGAAAAGGAAGATTATTGGAGGTGTTTTTTATTTCTAAGTTTATTGTCTTAATTCCTGCTTATCAACCAGATCAAAAATTAGAAAGGTTGATTCAAATTTTAAAAAAAGAAAAATTAGATATTATTGTAGTGAATGATGGTAGTGGAGTGGAGTGCCAGCATACGTTTGACGCTATTTCATCCGATTGTACGGTCCTATCTCATGAAATAAATCGAGGAAAAGGTTGCGCATTAAAGACAGGCTATCAATATATTCAAAGCCATTATGAGGACGATTACATTGTTGTTACTATGGACTGTGATGGTCAACATACGATGGAAGATGCTAAAAAGCTTTATGAATATAATCGAAATCATTTAAATACTTTGGTATTGGGTAGTCGAAAACTGGACCAAAACGTTCCTTTCCGTAGTAAAATTGGTAATTCTATTACTCGTGGAGTATTTTCACTTGCAACCGGAGTTCCGGTTTATGATACTCAAACAGGATTGCGATCTTTTTCAAATGTATTAATGGACAAAATGATTTCTATTCCAGGAGAAAGATACGAATATGAAATACAAGTTTTGCTACAGTGTGCTGCTGATTCTATTCCTATTCATGAAATTGAAATAAAAACCATTTATATTGATAATAATTCTTCTTCTCATTTTCATCCTATTCGTGATTCTTTTAAGATTTATCGAGAAATATTTCATTTTTCTCTAGCATCCATTGTATGCTTTTTCTTAGATATTGGTCTATATTTTTTGCTGTTGCATTGGATTTTCTCTGTATTTGCTAATGTAATATCGGGAATTATTGGATTTGTTACTTTTACGATTTGGAAGAGAAAATGGAATGTTTTCTCGGCTACAAAAATTGCTATTTCTACAGGTATTTTGTTTTGTTTTGTTCAATGGCTCTCTATTTCTAGTGGTTGGGCCAAGATTTTAACGGAATTATTATATCTGCTTATCCTATATGTTCTTAAAAGATTTCTTTCTAAGAAATAAGGAACTATTTTATGGTATATTCTTTGAAGAAGTAAACATAGTTTTACTTCTTTTTATGTTATACTATTTTTAGGTGATTGAATGGAAGAAGAATTATTTCGCAAGAGTTTTCCCCTTTTTGAAGAGTTAAATCCTTATGGATTTGTTGTGAAAGAGGATGGTTATTACTATACAAAGAATATCCTTCAAGATACTTTTCAAATTCGAGTTTGGATTATGAGTGACGGAAAAGTAGTAGGAAAAGTATGGGACTTGGATATGGATGATGAATATCATGGATATCGAATGGAAAAGAATTTAGGGGAATTTTCTGGAAGAATACGCGATGAATATATTCAAACTTTAATGGATATTAAAAATAAATGCTTTTTTACCAAGAATTTTGTGAGTGAACAAGCGAATCGATTATCTCAAAAAATATTGGAACTATTTGGAGATAGTCCTTCTTTTGAATGGGATTCTAATCCTGATTTTGGAGTTTTTAAAAACGCTGATTCTAAAAAATGGTATGCTCTTATTATGCATATTGATCGAGATAAAATAAAAGCAGGAGAAGGGTTTGTGGATGTTTTGAATGTTAAATTACCAGAAGAAGATATTCCTAAACTTCTCCTTAGAAAGGGCTTTTATCCAGCTTATCATATGAATAAAAAATATTGGATTTCTATTTCTTTGGATGAGGAGTTAACGGATGAAGAAATTATGGCTTTTATTCAAATAAGTTATCAATATACTATTTTGAAGAAGAAATAAATATGTTATACTAACAAACTAAGAGGAGATTAATATGGATTATAAAGATTTTGAAAAAATTTTATTAGAAGAAAGGCCTTCTTTTTCTCTTCGTAAAAGAAAAGAAGAAATTGCTCAATTAATACCAGAAGTTTCCTATATGTTTGATTTTGATCAACATACTATATGGCATGACTTAGATGTATTTGAACATACTTTAAAAGTAGTAGATGGAGTTGATGCAAAACTGCCTTTACGTTTGGCTGCTTTCTTTCATGATATTGGAAAACCAGAGATGATGGAAATTGGAGAAGATGGAATGGGTCATTTTCGTGGACACTGGGAACGCTCTAATCAAATATTTTGTCAATATCAAGATTTTTTTTCTCTTACGGAAGAAGAACGCTATTTCATTCAGAAATTAATTTTATATCATGATTTAACGGGAAATACCAAAAACATGAATCGTTTTTTAGAGGAGTTTTCGGAAGAAGATTTTCCAGATCTTATATCTTTGAAAAAAGCGGATGCTTTGGCTCATAGTTCTTATGCTAGAGAAGAAAAGCTAGAAGGGATTCGTCAATTTGAAAATGATTTACAAAAGAGATTTCCAAAATTAAAAAATTCTTCTAATGATAATCGAGAAACTATTTTATTATTAGCAGCTTTTTGTAATAACACCGAGAACTTTTCTTTTAAAAGTCATTCGGTTTTAGAGGAGAATTTTCAAGTAGGAATTCAAACTCCTAAAGGTTTTGCCTTTTATTCGGTTCCTGCAGAATATTGGGATTTATTTGATGTGGTTGAGTTAGATTCATTCGATTTTCCTTTTCAAGATTTAGAGGAAAGAAATGATAGAATCTCGTCTTTATCTCAAAAGAAAAAACAATATACTAAAAAGTAGGTGTTTGTATGAACGTTCTTATTTTGGAATCTCGAGAAGATATACGGCAAGCTATTCATGAGGCTTTTCCAACAGGTGAAAAGAATTCTTATTATGATTTTGCCTCTTTGAGTAGTGGAGTTTTTTATCTTGCGAAAAATATTGAAAATATTGATTTGTTTATATTGGACTGGGATTTTCCAGCTTATGATCAAAGAGAAGTAGAATTTAATCTAGGTTTAGAGGTTCTACAACAATTTAAACATATTTCTTTAAATGTTCCTGTAATTGTTTGTAGTGATCGAGAAATCTCTATTCCTGAAGATTTGATGAATAATGTCTTAGGAAAAGTAATATATCATGATAAAGAGACTTTACAAAAAGGCATAAAAACGATTATGCAAAGGTTGGAAGAAAGAAGGATGAAGCAATGAAAGATGTAGTGGAGAGAATTTTTGAAAGAAATCAAAAGAAAAAAATGTTTTTTGAAACATTATTATATTCAACGGATTATATTGATTGGTTAGGGGATTTTACTCATCATATGTCTAGTTTTACTAGTGATTGTGAAGATGAATCGATTAGTTTAGAAGACCAAAGAAAGATTGAAAACTTGGAATTCTTCTTTGAAGCTATTCAAGAGTATGCGTCTGAAAACTATATTTATCCTCATTTGATAGATAATGGGGAATACTACGCTATTCAATATCATGGTGTTGGTTATCATGTTGGAATTGATTATGGACAAGGAAGTTACTTTTATTGTACGAGAGTTAGTAAAGTAGAGGAGGATGCCTTAGAATTTAAACATTTAATGAGTAGCGTTAAACTTCCACAAACTTTATTGTTTGAATGTAAATTGGAAGAATTACAGAATATGATTTGTCGTATGCATGAGGAAGATTCTGTGCCTTTGGAAGCCATTCGTTTTTCGGTAGAAGATACGATTCAAAAAATGAAGAACAAAAAAAAGAATTCATAAGAATTCTTTTTTTAATAAGATTTTCCCCAAACTACCATATGTTTGGCTTCTTTTCCACAACAAATGCATGTATCACTAATGTGCTCTTGATTTTCTGGGATACAGCGGGATCCAAATCCTCCTGTTTCGGCTTTTATCGTTTCTTCACAATGGGAATCTCCACACCACATTGCTTTGATAAATCCAACTTTTGTTTCTCCTATCTTTTTCATCTCTTCCATATTAGAAGCGGAATAAATATGTTGATCTAAAAAGTCTTTGGCTTTTTCATACATATCTTTTTGAATGGCTTCTAAAATAATTGGTAATTGAGTTGGTAAATCTTTTATTTTTACATTTATCTTTTCACGATCGGTACGACGAACCACAACTACTTCTTCATTTTCAATGTCTCTTGGACCAATTTCAATTCTTACCGGGATTCCTAGCATCTCTTGTTCTGCATATTTAAAGCCAGGAGTTTTATCGGAATCATCTAATTTTGTTCGAATACCGGCATCTTGTAGTATCTTTAATAATTCCTTTGCTTTTTCTAAGACTCCTTCTTTATGTTGTGCAATTGGAATAATCATAGCTTGTGTTGGGGCAATTCTTGGAGGTAGAACTAGTCCAGAATCATCTCCGTGTACCATGATAATAGCTCCTATGATACGAGTGGACATTCCCCAACTTGTTTCGAAGCAGCTGTGTAATTTATTTTCTTTATCTAGGTACTTAATTCCAAAGGCATCTGGAAATCCTGAGCCAAAGAAATGAGAAGTTCCTGATTGTAGTGATTTTCCATCATGCATCATTGCTTCTATGGTATAAGTATCTTCGGCACCAGCAAATTTTTCACTTTCTGTTTTCTTTCCACAAACAAGTGGAATGGCTAAATCTTGTGTTACAAAGTCATAATATACTTGAAACATTTGCTTTGTTCTTTCTTCTGCTTCTTCATAAGTAGCATGTAAGGTATGACCTTCTTGCCATAAAAACTCTCGGCTTCTTAGAAAAGGTCTAGTAGTTTTTTCCCATCTTAGAACAGAACACCATTGATTCCATACAAGCGGTAAATCACGATAAGACTTTACTTGTTTTTGCCATACATCACAAAATAAGGTTTCTGAGGTAGGGCGAATACAAAACTTTTCTTCTAACTTTTCTCCTCCTCCTTGAGTAACCCAAGCAACTTCTGGAGCGAATCCTGCTATATGATCTTTTTCTTTTTGAAGTAAGCTTTCGGGTATTAGCATTGGAAGAGAAACATTTTGTACTCCTGCTTTTTTAAAACGATCATCTAAATTTTTTTGAATATTTTCCCAAATTGCATAACCATTTGGAAAATAGTTTAGACATCCTTTAACACTAGAATAATCACATAATTTTGCCTCTTTTACAACATCGGTATACCATGAGGCAAAATCTTCTTCTCTCGATGTAATCTTTTCTACTAATTTTTTTTCATCTGCCATAATAAAACTCCTTTTCTATACATGTGATATTTTATCATAGGAAATCTTTTTTATCAAATAATAAAATATCTTCTCCTACATATACTTAATTAGGTGATTTTTATGGTAAAAAAAATATTCGTTCTTTGTCTCTCTATTTTTCTTTTTCCTTGTGTTGTTTTGGCTTCTTCAACGGTAGTAATGGATGTTGATAGTGGGAGGATCCTTTATGCTAAGAATAAAGATTCTGAACGTTTAATTGCTTCTATTACTAAAATAATGACCTGTATGGTTGTTTTAGAAAATGCTTCTCTTGATCAAAAAATAACCGTAGGGGATGAAGTATTATCCATGTATGGGACAAATATCTATTTGGAAGTGGGAGAAGAAATATCTGTTTTGGATTTACTATATGGAATGATGCTTCGAAGTGGCAATGATGCGGCTATGACGTTAGCGGTACAAACAATGGGAAGTGAAGAAGCCTTTGTTCAAAAAATGAATGAGAAAGCCCGAGAAATTGGAATGAGTCATACAGTATTTGAAAATCCTCATGGTTTAGATGAGAAAACAAAAAATTATTCTACGGCTTATGATATGGCATTATTAAGTCAATATGCTTTTCAAAATGAAATGTATCAAAAAATTGTTTCTACTAAGAAATATTCCTGTCAATCTTCTTATAAAAGTTATCTTTGGTATAATCGTATGAGTTTACTCAACCAATATAAATACTGTGTAGGTGGAAAAAATGGTTATACACCTGCGGCTGGGAAAACTCTTGTTAGTTATGCTATGAAAGATCAAATGACGCTTACTATCGTTACGTTAGATGATGCGGATTTATATGAACATCATAAAAAACTGTATGAATCTTTTTTTGAGGATTATCATCGTTATACCATTGTTTCTAAGGAAGAATTTATTTGGGAGGATAAAACTTATCAAATTAAAGAAAATTTTTCTTATCCTTTGAAGGAAGAAGAAACTTCTCAAATTCAAACTTTTTTACAAATTCATTCGAAAGATAAAAAGGGAGAAAGTGGTTCTATTTCTATTTATCTTAATCAGTCAAAAATAGGGGAAGTTCCTTTATATGAAAAAATAGAGAAAAAAAAGGAAGATAAAACAATCTTCCAAAAAATACAGGATTATTTATTTGATAATCGAAAGAAGTTAATAGAAGGTCTACAGAATAGACGAATTCCATTTTGAGTCCCTAAACCACTGGAAATATATAATTCAGAGTTTTCCAATGAATAATATTCCTGATTATACTTTATGGCATTTTTTACTTTAAAAGGAGAAATATTTAGGAAGGGAATTCGTATATTACCATTATGGGAATGCCCGGCTAGAAAAAGATCGGAAGAATAATTCTTTTGAATTTCCTCTACGGCATCTGGTTCATGAAGAATGGTAATCGTAAACAGATTTGGGTTACTTCCTTCTAATGTAAAATACTGATAGGCTTTTGAAATATCTTGACCTTTTTCTAAGGAAGATAGCCCTATTAACAGGATGGGGTTATTATCTTCTTTATAAATTAGATCATATTCATTTCGTAATATTGTGAAATTGCTTTGATTGAAGATTGTTGCTATTTTTTCGGAATCTTCATCTCCTAATATGGCGTATTTGCCAACACTAGCATTCATCGTTTGCAATAATTCGATGATTTCTTCTTGCTTTTCGGAATCTATTTCATAGTTCTTTTGAATCAAATCTCCTGTAAAAACAATAATATCTGGTTTTCTTATATTGGTAAGTTCTACTACTTTTTTTAATTCCTTCTCAAACATAGTGCTGCCAAAATGAAAATCACTAAATTGAATTATTTTTAAGCCATTTAAAGATTCTGGAATTTTATCGTTTGTAATTCGATATTCTCTTACTTCTATCTTTACGGTTGAAATATAAGTAGTATAGGAAAAGAATATAGAGAAAAAGATTAGTAAGAAAACGATACATTTTATGGAAAATTTAATCCACTTATTTCGTGTTTCTCGGTTTACTTCTTCTTGAATTTCTTGTTGAATATCGTGATTTAATTCTTCTCTTGTCATAGTATCACCAATTCTATTTTATCATAAGTTATTTTTCCTTGGTGGATTTTTTAGAAATTGTTGTAAAGTACTTTCTTCTTTTCTTTTTTTTATGTTATTATATTTTTGGTGATAATTATGAAGTATGATGTTGCGATTATTGGGGCTGGACCTGCTGGATTATTTACAGCTTATGAATTAATCACAAAAAATAAGAATTTAAAAATTGTTTTGTTGGATCGAGGTTCCAATGTAAAAAAACGAGTTTGTCCTATGAATAAAAATGGAGTTCCTTGTCAGAATTGTAATCCTTGTGCCATTCTTTCTGGATATGGAGGAGCAGGGACTTTTTCCGATGGAAAATTAAACTTTATTCCGAAACTAGGAAAAAGTGACTTAACCAAATATATGCTTGAGTCAGAAGCTAATCAATTAATTGATGAAACGGAAGAAATCTTTACGCAGTTTGGGATGGATGCTGAAGTTTATCCTTCGAATATGGAGGAAGCAATTGCTATCCGAAAAAAAGTAGCGATTGCTGGAGGAAAACTTTTAATCATTAAACAAAAACATTTAGGTAGTGATCATTTACCTGGTTATATTCAAGGTATTTGTGATTATCTTGCTGAAAAAGGTGTAACTTTGTTAGATCGCAGTGATGTTATTGATGTTCATACAAAAGATGAAAATCATCATACTATTACTTATCAAAAAGGATCTAAAAGTGAGAAAATAGAAGCTAAATATGTTGTTGTTGCTCCAGGAAGAACTGGTGCTAAATGGATTCAAGAATTGGCAGATAAATATCATATTCCATATCTTTCTCAAAGTATTGAAATTGGAGTTCGAGTAGAAGTGAGAAAAGATATTATGGAGGAAATTACGAATGTAATATATGATCCTACTATCTTTATTAAAACAAAAACTTATGGAGATGAAATTCGTACTTTTTGTACGAATCCAGGAGGATTTGTGGCGAAAGAAAATTATTATGGATATATTTGTGTAAATGGACATGCTTTGAAAGATATAAAGAGTAATAATACAAACTTTGCCTTTATTTCGAAAGTAACTTTAACAGAGCCAGTTACCAATACGAGACTTTATGGAGAATCTATTGCGAAAATTGCGAATGTATTAGGAGATGGAAAACCTATTATTCAATCTTTAAAAGATTTACGAAATGGAAGAAGAAGTGAGTGGCATCGTATTCGTAAAGGATTTATTGAACCTACTTTAAAAGATTGTGTTGCGGGAGATTTGGCGTTAGTTATGCCACATCGTATTATTACAAATATTTTAGAGGGATTAGAAACTTTGGATAAAATCATTCCAGGAGTTAATAATGATGATACATTGTTATATGGACCAGAAATTAAATTCTTCTCTAATGAAATTGAAACGGATAATAAATTCCGTTTAAAAGAAGATAATATTTATTTCATTGGGGATGGAAGTGGAAAAGCTGGTAATATTGTAACAGCAGCTGCTACTGGATTGGTTGCTGCTAGAGATATATTAGAAAGGAAATAGTGTATGAATAAAAAAATTGTTTGGATAGTAGGGGCTATTATTATAGTGGGAGTAATTGGATTATCTATTTTCGTTTCTCCGAAAGAGTATCAATATGAACCTGATTTTTTAGGAATTGATTATGCGATTGAAGGAAATGAGACGAGTTTATCTTATGATACGACTAATCCTGTTGTTGCGATGAAAATTCAAAATTATGGATCTATTGTTATGGAGTTATATCCAAGCGTTGCTCCTAATACAGTGAATAATTTTATCTCTCTTGTTAAAAATGGATTTTATGATAATAATTCCTTCCATCGATTAGTTCCAGGATTTGTTCTTCAAGGCGGAGATCCTACTGGAACTGGTTCTGGAGGACCAGGTTATTCTATTTCAGGAGAGTTTACTGCTAATGGTTTTCCGAATACATTCCTTCATTCTCAATGGGTTATTTCTATGGCTCGTGGAGATGACAATGATTCTGCTGGAAGTCAATTCTTTATTTGCTTAGAAAGTGCTTCTAATTTAGATGGTTATTATGCTTCTTTTGGAAAAGTTATAGATGGATTTGATGCTCTTAAGACGATTGAAAAAAGAGAAAAAGTAGCTAATTCTAAAACTGGAAAGTTAGTTAATAATTTAGTGATTGAAAAAGCTGTTATTGATTTAAAAGGAAAAACGTATCCAGAAGTAGTCAAGGTTCAGTAAAGATAAAGAATGATATTTTATCATTCTTTTTTCTTTATTTACTTTTTTCGACAAATCAGTTATTATTGTCGTATAAGATATAGTAGGTGTTTTATGAGAAAAAGTAATAAAGGTTCTACATGTACATCCTATTGTACAGGATGTTATACATGTTATCGTTAAAAAAAATAGTTCATTGCGAACTATTTTTTTATGTATTCTATTGTTTTGTCTGGTTCTAGTGATAATTGAAAAACCTTTTGATGTTCTTTATCCATTTGTCGGTAAGTAACCCCACAGGTGTCAAACATTAATTTTGATGCGATGGTTGAATCGGTATCGGCATATTTGTCGGATAAATAAATCACTTCTTTGATTCCACTTTGAATAATTTTTTTTGCACATTCATTGCATGGAAATAAATCTACGTAGATTCTAGCACCTTCAAATTCTTTTTTGTATCCTCTAAAATTATCAATGGCATTGGCTTCAGCGTGGCATACAAAAAGATACTTTGTTTCTAACGGTTTTCCTTCACGACCCCATGGAAAATCATCGTCTTTAAAATTATTAGGGGCACCATTATAACCTGTTGATAAAACACGATTATCTTGACTGACGATACAAGCCCCTACTTGAGTATTTGGATCTTTGCTACGACCGGCTGTTAGTTTCGCAATACTCATAAAATATTCATCCCAACTTAGATAATCTTTTCTTTTTTCTTTACTCATATTTTTTCCTCCGCCTTTATCATAGCATATTTTCTTTTCAAAATAAAAGAAATGTGTTATAATAGGGAACTAATTTGAGGGGGAGTTCTTGTGCATATTATAAATCTTAGAATGAGAGAAGTTCGAAAACTAATGGAATTACCGATTGAGAGTGGAGTATTAAATACAGAAGCCTTGATGTTAGTGTTAAAAAGAAGGAGTTTTCCAGATCATGTTGAGAGAGTTTTTAAATACTTAGATGCGCAAGAAGACCCAGTTGTTATGTCTAAGAAACTTTTTACGGTTACTGCTCTTAATACACCCAATTCTTATCAAGAAATTTCGGAATTAATTATTCCAGATTCTATTATATATGTTGATCGAAGTATTGCAGGATTTGCGATGCCTATTGTTCCTTCCCATCGTAATTTAGGACCTATTATTAATAATCCACAAATTCCTCTTTCTACCAAAATGTTTTATCTTCAGCAAATGGGAAATATTATTGATCGTGTTCAACGAGTAGAAGAAGTTAGTCATCGTTTTCAGTTTGGAGATTTAAATGAATTTAATTTTATCATTGATGCTGACAATCAATTGAAAGCAATTGATTTGGATAGTGCTTATTTGGGAGTAGGAGATCCTTTAGGAATGGCTTATTATTTATTAAAAAATCCTTATATCCAATCTTTACCTGAAAAATATAAATCTACGGTAGAGGGGGTTATTATTCCTAGTGATAATACGGATTTGTATTGCTATAACATGATTCTATTAAATGCTATGTCAAAAGAAAATATTTATCGTCATTCTATGGATACTTATTATCGATATTTAGATTATATTCATACCCTTGGATTACCAGATGAATTATTAGAATCTTTTTATTTGATTTATATTCCAAAAGATAATGTAAATCCAAGAAATGTTTTAGAAGATATTGATCCTTCTTTAGAACCATATTTGGATTTTAAAACTTTTCAAAAGAGAATGGGAAAATAGTATTACATTTGCTTATATAAATTGACTTTTTTATAAAAATATGTTATAATATTCGCACATTTGGACATACTAGGATTAGGAATCGAAATGTGGGGGTTTTATGGTTAAATATTTTAAAATAGGGGTAATAGGATTATTTATCTTAATTGGTATTTGTTTTCATGGCTCTATAGAGGAAAAAGATTATAAAGGAATCTATTATGATCACGTTTCTTATAGTGACAATGTTTCCTTTTATGGGATTGATGGTTTAAGTATAAATTATTCTGCTAATTTATCTCAATTAGGAGAATCCTATGAATTGTATTTTGATGTTGTAAATGATTCCAGTGTGGATGTTGAAATTGCAAATTACTTTGTTCACAAAGATGATCCTTATGTGGAATATCAGTTATCTTACGGAAATGGTAATACCATTCAATTAGGTGATATTATCAAACAAGGAGAATCTAAACAACTTAAGTATAAGGTTCAATATAAGAACCCAATTATAGAAGAAGATTATCAATTTGATTCTAGTTTTCAGATTCAATATGAACAAATTATTTAGGGGGGAGTTCTATGGAAAAAGGAAAGAAACTATTTATCATCTTAGATATAGTAGAAGTTGTATTATGCTTTGTGGCTGTTTTTGTCTTTAGTTTAATTTTTCGTTTAGAAACTAGTATGATTCGTTATCTCTTTTTAGTAGGAGATATCTATGCTATTTATACTGGCTATCAAACATTATCGAAATTAGAAGATAAATTGCCAAAAAAAGTTGTTAAAAACACGAAACATAAAGTAGAAGCAAAATATAGAAAAAAATTGTCAGCGTAATTCTTGACAATTTTTTATTTCACGATATAATTGGTACATAAGTGTGATGACGGGTGTGGAAAGCCCAGAGCAGTATAGACAAGAGCTGATTCTTCTAGAATAAGTAAGGTGGAACCGCGGAGTATACTTCGTCCTTACAAATTCTAGAAGTTTTTTTTTCAGTTTGAAAGGAAGGATGAAAAAATGGAAAAATTAACAATGGAAAAATTAGTAAATTACTGCAAGCAATATGGATTTATTTTTCAAGGAAGTGAAATCTATGGAGGTCTTGCCAATACATGGGATTACGGTCCATTAGGAAGTCGCTTGAAAAATGCGGTTAAAGATACTTGGAGAAAACGCTTTATTCAAGAACGTAGTAATGCTTATGAAGTAGATGCTGCTATTTTAATGCATCCAAGAGTTTGGGAAGCTTCTGGACACGTAGGAAGTTTTTCGGATCCATTAATTGATTGTAAACATTGTAAAATGCGTTATCGTGTGGATAATTTAATTGATGACTTTAATCCAGAGGCACATGCCGATGGTATGAGTCAAGAAGAAATGATGAATTATATTCGTGAGAATCATGTTCCATGCCCTAAGTGTGGAAAAAGTGATTTTACGGATATTCGTCAATTCAATTTAATGTTTGAAACTCATCGTGGAGTCGTAGAAGATGGAAAGAATAAAGTTTATTTAAGACCAGAAAATGCGCAAGGAGAATATGTTAACTTTTTAAATGTTCAAAGAACGATGCGTACTAAGTTACCATTTAGTATAGGACAAATTGGAAAAGCCTTCCGTAATGAGATTACTCCAGGTAACTTTACATTCCGTACGATAGAATTTGAACAAATGGAATATCAAACATTCTGTAAAGAAGGAATGGACAGTGAATTGTATGCCTATTTTAAAGAATATGCGAAACAATACTTTATGGATTTAGGACTTCCAGAAAATAAATTAAGATACCATGATCATGAAAAATTAGCGCATTATGCCAAAGAAGCTTGTGATATAGAATATCAGTTTAATTTTGGATGGGGAGAGATTAATGGTACTCATAATCGTACGAACTATGATTTAAGTCGTCATCAAGAATATTCTGGTGTTTCTCAAGAATACTTGGATCCAGAAACGAACGAAAAATTTATTCCTTATATTATTGAATCTACAGTAGGATGTGACAGAACGGTTTTGGCAATTCTAGATAATAGTTACTGTGAAGAGACCCTTGAAAATGGGGAAACAAGAGAAGTAATGAAATTTATTCCATACTTAGCTCCTTACAAAGTATGTGTTTTACCTTTAGCTAAGAAGTATCATAGTGAGAAAGCAATTGATATTTACAATCAATTGTCTAAGGCTTTTATGACTACTTATGATGAAAGCGGTAGTATTGGAAAACGTTATCGTAGAAGTGATGCGATTGGTACTCCATGGTGTATAACGGTTGATGATGAAACTGTCAATAATGGAACTGTTACTGTAAGAGATCGTGATACTATGGAACAGATTACTTTGAAGGTAGAAGATATTATTCCTTATATACAAGAAAGAATTCAATTTTAGAATTCTTTTTTTATTGACTATATTTGTGTAAAGTTTGTAGAACTATTTGATTTCCTAGTTGTAATTTGTCGAATCATCATTTATAGTAGAATTATAAAAGATATTCGAGAGGAGAATTAGAATGAAACAAGTTAAAAGAAGTGTAAGCGTTATAGTATTATTATTACTATTAGTAGGTATTACTGTTGGATACTCAGCATTAAGTCAAACTCTTAACATTAATGGTACTTCTACTATTAGTAAAACGACATGGAATGTTCACTTTGCTAATGTTACTATTACAACCGGAAGTGTTACTGCAACAACAGCTCCAACGGCAACAGGGAATGCAGTGTCTCTTGATTATGCTGTAAACTTACAAAAACCTGGTGATTTCTATGAGTTTACAGTAGATGTAAAGAATGATGGTACTGTTGCTGCTAAGCTAAGTGCTTTACCTACTCTTAGTGGAGTTAGTACTGCTCAAGATGTTTATGTAAATTATACTTTTACTCATAGCGATGGTACTGCTATAACTGTTGGTGAAACAATTGCAGCTGGTGCTTCTAAGAAGTTTAAGGTTAGAGTAGAGTTCGATTCTAGTATTTCTGCTAGTCAATTACCATCTAGTGAACAAACTTTAAATCTAACTGCTTCTATGAACTATGTACAAGCATAAAGATGAAATATAAATTATAAAGGACTACCATATTGGTAGTCTCCTTTATAATTTTATACATTTATTATTTTTATAGTAGATGTATAAAATTATAGTGGTAAAAAAGAATAGAGGAGTCAGTATGACAAAGAGAACTTTTAAAAATATATCTTTATTAATAGTTTTTATTGTATATATTGTTTTGTATAAATTATTTTTATTTCAGAATTTTATGAAATATTCTGAAATTATAAATGTTTCTTTTTTGTTAATATATGTTTCTTCTACTATAGCTTTATTAGGAATTCGAAAGTATAAGTCTTCCTATAATAGTAAGAATATTTTTAGGGTTACTGTTTTTTACATTATAATGTTCTTTATCATCATGTATGGATTAGGATTCTTTGTAGGTTTTTTAAAAAATGCCTATTCTTTATCTTTCTTAACAATGATGGATAATATTTTTTGCCCTATAATGGTTATTATATTGATTGAGACTTTTCGTTATGTTGTTATATGGGCTAATAAAGATAAAAAAATATGGACTGTATTATTTACCATTTTAATTACTGTATTTGAAATTGCTATTAGTATTCGTACGTTACAAGTGCAAGAATTAAGATTGTTATTTGGACAGTTTGCAACAATTATATTACCTGTTACTATTAAAAATGCAGTTCTTAGTTATTTGTGTTATCACATAGGATATCGTGTTCCATTATTTTATCGCTTACTTGTGGATATTTATGTATTCTTGGTACCGATTATTCCAGATGTAGGAGACTATATTCATTCTTTGATTTTAGTGTCTCTTCCATCCTTGATTTACATTGCGGCATTTTCGATTATTGACGAAAACAATCAAGAAGAACAGTTTATTTTTAGTAAAGAAACCTTTAGTTTTTGGGATATTCCAATTGGATTATTTGTAGCAGTTATTGCTGCTTTAGTTTCAGGCTTCTTTCCACTCTATATGATTGGTGTTGGATCGGATTCTATGAGTCCTAGTATTAATAAAGGGGATGCTATCATCCTAAAAAAGGTTCATGATGAAAAATTAAAAAAAGGTGATGTTATTGCTTATCAGAAAGATAAGAAAATCATCGTTCATAGAATTGTTACGGTAACAGAAGAGGAGAATGGAATTACTTACGTTACAAAAGGAGACGCCAATAATTCTAAAGACCCTGCTATTGTTAAACAAAAACAAGTAAAAGGAATTGTAAAAATTAGAATACCATATGTTGCTTATCCATCGATATGGTTATTTGAATATTTTAATGAAAGAAGATAGGAGATGATTGTATGAAAGATAGTGTAAGAGGATTCTTATTTTTAGTGCTATGTCTTTTGGTATGCGCTATTGCTTTCTTCTTAAATAGTACTGTGTATTTTAAATATAGTATTTTTCTATTTGCATTAGCTTTCATATTATTTCTTTTGACAATTCATTCATTTGTTAATGCTTTTAGAAAAGAACCTCCTTTTGATAAAAATCTTCGTTATATTTTGAATACTTTTGATTCTATTTTGGTGAAAAGTAATTCTATTCCTAGTTTAGAAGGAAGAAGTATTATAGAAGTTAATAGTTTTGAGGATTTGATAGATGCTCAATTAGAAGTTCGAAAACCTATTTGTTATTTAAGACAGTTGGATTCTTGTTCTTTTGTATTATTAGATGATAAAGCCGCTTATTGCTATATCGAAAAAAGCACACCAACTGTTGTTTCTCCCCTTGAGCTAGAATTAAGAAAAATTTTAACTCAGAAGACCAGAGAAAAAGATATTGATGCTGAATTATTACAAAATATTGATAAAACTACGATTGTTAAATTATCAAATTTGAAGAGTTATAAAATTTCTCCTGTTCGTAAAAAAGAAGAAAATTCTGTTAATAGTGCATCGCAAGTTATGGCAGAAGCAAAGAAAAATTATTATGATCAACCTGAGATTATTGCTATTATTGATGATAATCCGAAAAAGTCCGGAACCGTTTCTTTGGAAGATACAATTGAAATTTTATAGGAAAGAGTTGTTATTTAGAAAAGGAGAGTGATCTTATGAGACGTCGAAGAATTGTACGTTACAATTCAAAAAGACAAACTTTCTTTTTCTTTTTTTTGGTATCTCTTTGTGTTATATCCATTGGATATGCTACTTTACAGGTTCATTTAAATATCAATGGAAATATTGATTTAATTGGGGCAAATTGGGATATTCATTTTCAAAATATTCAAGTTTCAGATGTTAGTAATGTTGTTCCTGAAAAAAGGCCAATTATTAGTCGTCCTTTAACTACAAAGTATAATGTTACTCTTAATCATCCTGGAGATACGTATATTTACACTATTGAAGTTAATAATGAATCTACTTATAATGCGATGATTGATTCTTTTACGATTTTACCTGAATTAACCACTGATCAGAAACTGTATTTTCGATATAGGGTTTATTATGATGATGAAAATGAGAATCCTTTAGCATTATATCAACGATTGGATATGGGGCAAGTTGAAAGATTAGTTGTTGAAATTATATATGATTCTAATGCTCCCGATGGTTTTGGAGATTCTTTTCAATGTTCGGTTGATATTGTTTATGTTCTTGCAGATGAAAGAGCAATCGATCCACATGCTTCTTCTTCTGCACCAGTCAAATTGTATGATAAAGTGGCTTCTTATGCTGTTATGGATAATGTTGCTAGTGAGTTTGTTGCAGCTTCCACAGGAGTAGATTTTACGGCTATTTCCAGTGATACGAATGGAAAGGGAGTATATACTCGTGCAGGAACGGAAAATGATGAGTTTCCTGTTCATTATTACCGTGGAACTGTAACGGATAATAATGTATTATTTGCTAACTACTGTTGGAAGATTGTGCGTACTACCAGTACGGGAGGAGTAAAACTGATTTATAATGGCTCACCTAGTCCTTCTTATGAAACTACGTTACTTGCCGATACAGATTTTGGTATTACGAATAATTCAACTCAACCTTTTACTTATAATAGTACTGATCATACTTGGACGAGCACGATGCATACTGATAATTCATCCGCTGAAATTACTTTTGCGATTCAAACAGCTGGGAACTATGTACTGGATTATTTAATAGCTACCGAACCAAATTATGATAAAGTTTATTTCTATAAAAATGGAACGGAACTTAAAAATGATAGTGGAAATGGAAATAAACGTCTATATTTAGATGAATTAACTTCTTCTGATACGATTCAGGTAAAGTATCAAAAAGATGAAGCAGATTCTTATGGAAATGATAATATTACGTTTAGTTTTAGTTTACGCGGAGCAGAAAATGGAGTTGGTTGTCCTAATATGGGAGCCGATTCGCAAATTGGTACTTCTAGTTTTAATGAAAGCTATAGTACATTAGCTGATGTTGGATATATGTATGGAGCTCGCTATGACCAAGCTAGTGGTGGAACGTTATCGGCTGCTACTAAGTATGGTAGTGGATTTACTTATAATAATGGGACTTATACTTTGACCAATACTACTACTTCTACGGGTAATTGGAGGACGGATTATAATAATTTAGGAAATCGTCATTATACTTGTTTTAATAATACGGGTACTTGTACAACGCTTAATTATATTTATTTGGCAAATACTATGACGGCTCGATATATTCCATTAACAGGTGGAAAGTCTGTTGAAAATATTGTAAGTGAGATGATTACGAATCCAACTAATGCCAATAATTCCACTATTAAAGCGGTTGTGGATAACTGGTATGCAGATCATATTGCGACTAATGGAGATAGAATATTTATAGAGGATACTGTTTGGTGTAATGATCGTAGTATTTATCAATTAGGTGGCTGGAATCCAAATAGTGATCCAAGCAATATTGAATATTCTATGTATTTTGGAGGGTATAATCGAGCTTATAATACATATTCTCCAATCGTTACTTGTCCAAGTATTAATGATTCTTTTACAGTAAGGTCTTCGAATGGAAATGGAAAATTACAATATCCAGTTGGTTTAATTACCAGTGATGAAGCAATGCTTGCAGGGGCTGTTCAATGGAAAACGAATCGAACCTTTTATCTATATTCAGGAGTTTCTTATTGGACTATGACTCCTCAAGAAGTTAATGTTGGTACTAATCATCTTCAATTATATGGTAATGGGGGAGTTTTATCCGATGCTACTACCTATTCTGCAGCGGGAGTAAGACCATCAATTTCTTTAATAAATGGTGTGACTATTACTGGAGGAGATGGTGGTATTTATAGTCCGTATACGGTTGATGGACCTGCCTAGTTTTTAAGATTACAAGACTTGAATTTCTAAATGTCTTTTGAAATAAGGTGATTTTATGAAAAATAATAGAATAAAAAAACGCTTTCGTTATAATCCCAAAAGATACTTTCTCTTTTTGTTCCTTTTTGCTATTCTTTTTAGTATGTCGGTTGGTTATGCTTTTTTGACACAAACTTTAGAGATAGATGGAACTTCTCAGTTTGTTGGAGCTACTTGGGATGTTCACTTTGCTAATGTTCAAATTAGTAGTGGAAGTGTTACACCTACAACGGCTGCTACGATTACAAATCCAACTACCGTTACTTTTGATGCTTCTTTAGAGGAGGTTGGAGATTATTATGAATTTACTGTTGATGTCGTAAATGGTGGTACTCTAGGTGCTATGATCGATAGTTTCCATATATCACCAGAGTTAACGGCAGCACAACAAAATTATTTAAGTTATACTGTTACTTATAGTGATGGAGTAGGTCTTGCTCAATATCAAAAATTAGATGTAGGAAGTACTGAAACATTAAAGGTAAGATTTGAATACTTAGAAAATGCTGATGCAAGTCTATATCCAACAGAAGATGATAATTTAACAATAGCTTTTGATGTCACTTATGTACAAGCTGATGAGAATGCAGTAGAAGTATGTTCTCCAAGCAGTTTTTCTACTGACAATTGGGAAACTATTATATGTGCAGCTAAAAGAGGATTATTTGATACCTATAATGTTGGTGATACAAAAATAATAGATATGGGTACATTTGGTGAACATCCTGTAAGGATTGCTAATACTAGTACTCCTGATGAATGTTCTACAGAAGGATTTTCTCAAACAGCCTGTGGAGTAGTATTAGAGTTTGCCGATATTATCACAACACATAGGATGAATCCACATACAAGTGGAGATACAACAACAATAGGATTAAATAGTAAAGGTGGATGGGAATATTCTGATATGAGAGCATTTTTGAATAGTACAACCTATGCATATGAAAATATAGACTATTCGACAACAGGAATATATAGTTCTCTACCGGAAGTAATAAAGAATGCCATTATTGATACTACAGTTGTATCTGGACATAATCCTAATGATACAACAAACTTTACCACAACTGATAAACTATATTTACTATCTACTCATGAAGTATGGGAAGATGTAGATGGAGATA
>CAMNHK010000017.1 GCA_946539445.1 uncultured Caryophanales bacterium | reverse complement strand
TTTAGATACCTTTTTACAGGTATTTTTGAAAACTAATAAGTATGATATAATTAATATAGGAGTTGATAATATGGACTATAAAATAAGAAAAAAAGAAAGAAGAGATTGTGCTGATGTAGCTCATGTTGTTACAGTTGCTTGGAATGAAACATATAGAGGAATTGTGCCTGATGAATTTTTAGATAATTTATATAATAATGAAGAAGAGAGGGCTAAGAATTCTTATAACAAATTCGATGAAAAAGAAAATCATCAATATGTTTTAGAAGTTGATGATAAAGTAGTTGGATTTATAAATGTTGGATCAACAGATGAAACGGATTATGATAATTGTGGGGAAATACATGCAGTATATATTATTAACGGATACAAAGGATATGGATTTGGAAAAAAGTTAATAGAAGCAGGTATTAACGAATTAAAAGAAATGAATTTTGATAAAATGGTCATAGGATGTTTAGTAGGAAATCCAACAAACAATTTTTATGAACATATAGGAGGCAAACTAATCAAGCAAAGGATCTTTGAAAAACTAAAACTACCAGAAAATGTATACTATTTTAAAATGACGGAAAAGGAGAAATAAAAATTTCAAAAAGCAATGCAAAGGAGAATGTTGCTTTGAAAGTTAGTTTATTTCTTTTCCTAATAATGCTAATAATAAACATCAGGATTAAACTGGGAACCATCTTTATAAAAGAAAAATAATCCAAATTTGGATTATTTTTTGATAGAAGAAAACTTAATAGAATAAATATGATATAATAAGTTTTATTCAGGAGGGAACAAATGATAAATCCAAAATTAAAAGAATATATAGAAACAAAAATATTTCCAAACTATGAAAAGAATGATTTAGGACATAACCTTGATCACATTAAATACGTAATAAATCGAAGCTTAACATTTGCAAGGGAAGTAGAAGGTATTAACTATGATATGGTATATGTCATAGCGGCTTATCATGATATTGGTCATTATATAGATGCCAAAAATCACGAAAAGGTATCTGCTATTATGTTATTAATGGATGATCAATTAAAAGAATTTTTCAGTGAAGAACAAATCAAAACAATGGCGGAAGCAGTACATGATCATCGTGCTAGCTTAGAAGGAGAACCTAGAAGTATTTATGGAAAAATTGTTTCATCCGCTGATAGAAATACGATTCTAGAAGTTCCACTAAAAAGAACCTATGCCTATCGAATGAAACATAGTCCAAACCTTTCTATAGAAGAAATGATAGAAGAATCAAGACAACACGTTTTAGAAAAATTTGGTAAAAAAGGATATGCAACCGAAAAAATGTATTTTGAAGATCCTGATTTTAAGAGATTCTTAGAAAATATAACGGCTTTAGCAGAAGATAAAAAAGAATTTAGAAAAAGATATATAGAAATAAACCATATTTCGGAAAATTGTACTAAAAAACCAGAAAGAGAAAAGTTTTTATCAGCAATCTATTTAATTATTAAAAATGAAAAAGGAGAAGTGCTACTTCAAAGAAGACAAGGAACGAAACTTTGGCCTGGATATTTGGCCTTACCAGCAGGACATATCGATGAAAAAGAAGATGCTTATGAAGCGGCAATTAGAGAAGCTAAAGAAGAATTAGGAATTGAAATATCAGTAGAAGATATCATAGATTCTTTTGTAGTAAATCGAAAAAATAAATCATTACCTCCTTATTATGATGTTTATTTTGAATTGTCTAGTTATCAAGGAGAAATACGAATTGCCGAACCAGATAAGTGTTCGGAGTTAGTCTGGTGTGATAGAAATCACTTGCCAGAAGATATGATTGATTTTGAAAAAGAAGCAATAGATAATAATAGAAAAAATATTAAATTTAGTGTTACTTATGCTGACAACGAAAAAAAGCTAGTGAAAAATAAAAATAATTAAGAATCCAAAGAATGAATAGGAAGTCATTATTATCACTTTGCTCGACATAAATTATAAGAAAGGATAGAAACTATTATGGGAAAATACTATAACCAACTAAATTCAGAAGTAAAAGAATATTTTAAAATTTTATCTCCCAACTATCCTGAATGGTTAGAAGAATATATTGATACCAAGGAAATGCAGCGAATAGGAAAAATCAGTATGAGTTGTGGAACGGATTATTCCAATTGTTTTCATATTCGTTATTGGTATTCAAATCTTGATCATAGTGTAGGAGTAGCCCTAATCATCTGGCATTTTACGCATGATAAAAAGCAAACCTTAGCTGGATTATTCCATGATATCGCAACACCAGTATTTAAACATTGTATTGACTATATGAATGGAGATGGAGAACATCAAGAGTCTACTGAGGAAAGAACGGTTGATATGATAAGAAATTCAGAAGATATTATGCGCTTATTAAAAAGAGATAATATTACATTAGAAGAAATATCAGATTATAAGATTTATCCAATTGCGGATAATGACTCACCAAGATTATCTGCCGATCGCTTTGAATATACATTTTCTAGTGGACTAACATTTCATAGAGTTTGGGAGTTAGAAGACATAAAAGAAATCTATCAAAACATCTGTATCGTTAAAAATGAAGATGAATTAGAAGAATTAGCTTTTAAAGATAAAAAAACTGCTAGAAAATACATTCGAATTATTTCAAAATTGTGGCCGGAATGGGTAAGTGACAAAGATAGAACCGTTATGCAGTTTTTAGCCGATATGTGCAAATCTCTAAAGAACATTCAACAATTGAGTATAGATGATCTATATACATTAAGTGAACAAGAAGTCATTCAAAAATTTGAAAAATGCAGCGATGATTATTTAAGAAAAGCCTGGAAATCATTTTGTGAATGCAACAAAGTATTTCAAAGCAAAACAAACAAAAAAGATAAATATTGTATTAATGTAAAATCCAAAGTAAGATATATTAACCCCTTGGTGATACAGAATCGTAAAGTAGTTAGAGTATACGACTGCTCCAAACAAGCTAAAAAACATATTGATAACTATTTGAAAATCCCAAAAGGTGGATATTATACTTATTTTGATTTTGACTTTAAACCATATGAATAAGGAGTATACATGGAAAAATATAATACACTACAATACTATAATGAACATGCAGAATCTTATTGTGAACAGACAAAAAATGGAGATATGCAGAGTTTATATGAAAAATTTTTAATACTACTACCAGAAAAATCTTATATTTTAGATTTTGGATGTGGTTCTGGCAGAGATAGTAAATACTTTTTAGAGCACGGATACAAAGTAGACGCAATCGATGGTTCCGAAAAAATGTGCGAATTAGCTAGCCAATATATAGGGCAAAAAGTGAATTGCATGAAATTTCAAGAATTATCCGAAGTATCAAAGTATGATGGAATTTGGGCCTGCTCTTCGATTCTTCACGTAGAAAGAGACCAATTATCCGATGTGCTTCGTAAAATGTTAGAGGCCATCAAAGAAGGTGGAATAATCTACACCTGTTTTAAAAAAGGAGATCAAGAAGAAATAAAAGAAGGAAAGTATTATAATTATTTGACCAAAGAAATGCTTCAAAGACTATTAAAAGAAGTAGATCCAAAAACTCAAATAATCGATTATTTTGAGAGTGAAACAGCTACTAATGTAAATAGACCAAGTACTACTTGGGGAAATTATTTAATAAAAAAATGAGTAGTTTAAAGAATAAATAATGAATTAAAAATACACAAACTGGAATATAAAGTATAAATAAATGTTAGATTTATACCAAGAATTTGCCAAATATAAGAATCTATAGTATAATAAATTTAGTTAATTAAAAAGCGATTCATTCGAAGTAATTATTTTATAAGATTTGATAGAGAGCTTATGGTAGGTGGAAATAAGCAAACATAAAATGATGAATTACAAATGATGATTTTAACCGGTTGAAACCGTTATCATGAAGAGGTAATATACTATTATTACAAATAAAGGTGGTACCACGAACAATTCGTCCTTTTGGATGAGTTGTTTTTTTTTATTTTTAAGGAGGTGATTTGTATGGATAGTGACTATTACTATTATAATTACGAGATGAATCGTAATTTGATTAACAATACAAAGAACTTAGGAGAAAATAAAAATGAAAAAACAATTATTTGATATCTTAAAAGAAAGAGGATATGTAAAAGATTTAACACACGAACAAGAAATTATTGATTTAGTAAATGGAGAACCAATGACTTTCTACTTAGGAATTGATCCAACAGCAGATAGTCTTCATATAGGACATTTCTTTGCTTTAACGATGTTTCGTTGGCTTCAAGACTTTGGACATCATGGTATTATTTTGATTGGAGGAGCTACTGCCTTAATTGGAGATCCAACTGGAAAAAGTGATATGCGTAAGATGCTTACAAAAGAAGAAGTCGATCACAATAAAAAAGAAGTAAAAGATTTAATAAAAAAATTTGTAAAAATGGATGGAGAAAATCCAGCGATTATTGTAGATAATGCTGACTGGATAGGAAGTAAAACCTATATTGATTTTATGAGAGATATTGGTGTTCATTTTAATGTAAATACCATGTTACAAGCAGATTGTTACAAAAAACGTTTGGCAAATGGAGGACTAACATTCTTAGAAATGGGATATATGCTAATGCAAGCTTTTGATTTTGTTCACTTAAATAAAGAATTTGGTTGCCGCTTACAAATTGGTGGGTCCGATCAATGGGGAAATATTTTAGCAGGGGCGGATTTATCAAGAAAGATTGGCTTTAGTGAAGGAAAGAAAATTGATCCACTATTTGGATTCACATGTCCTCTACTAGTGAAAGCCGATGGTGAGAAAATGGGTAAAACCGAAAAAGGGACACTATGGGTATCAAGAGATAAAACCGAACCATTTGATTTTTACCAATCTTGGATTAACATATTTGATGAAGACGTAGAAAGATGTCTCTCATTCTTTACTAGGATGGAAGTAGAAGAAATTAAAAAACTATGTCAAAAGGATATTCGAGAAGCCAAACAAACCCTTGCCTTTGAGGTGACTAAATTAGTTCATGGAGAGGAAGAAGCACAAAAAGCAGCTGAAACAGCCAAAGAATTGTTTTCTGGAAAAGGCTTATCCGATAATATGCCAACCATTGTTTTAAAAGAAGTGATTGGAAAGCCAATCATAGACATACTTACAGAGACTAAAATTGCCTCTTCAAAGTCAGAAGCTAGAAGATTAGTAGAACAGAAAGGAATTCTACTAAATCAAGAAAAAGTACTTTCAACCACTCAAACAATTACGGAAAAAGACATAAGAGAAAATCAATTTCTTTTACAAAAAGGGAAAAAGGTATTTATAAAAGTAATAATAGGAGAATAATATGGTTTATAATTATCACATCATAGAAGATGTATATCAATGGATGAAGTCAAAAGAGAAAAAAGTAGAAGTTCGAATTCTAAAAGAAAAATCAAGTAAAATCCAAGTTGGGGATACTATTATTTTTGAAAATCAAGATCAAGAAGGAAAGTATATAAAAGCAAAAGTAATACAAAAAGAAATAGTCAATTCCAAAGAAGAATTACTAGACAAGTATGACGTCAATCTTATTATGCCAAATCACTCCAAAAAAGAATTATTAGAACTTCTAGAAAGCATTTATAAGGAAGAATTAAAGGAGAAGCCATTAGTTGCTTTTACTTTAGAATATTTTAATTAATTTAAAAGAAAAAAGGTAGGAAAATACCTTTTTTTATATTATAATGAAAAAGAGTAGGAGGAATAAAATGAAAAAAATTATAATGTATTTAGCAGTACTTGCAACAATCATATTACCATTTGGGGTAATGGCAAAAGAATCAAAATATTTAGGAGAAACATACAAAACTTTGAATTTTGAAGAAGCTCTAGAGCAAGAAGGAATTGCCAAAGAATATGAAGACTACAAAGAAACGGATAAACAAGCAACTATTTATTTATTCCGTGGACAAGGTTGTGGATATTGTCAAAAATTTTTAACATTCATGAGTTCTATCGCGAATGAATATGGAGGTTACTTTAAAATTGTAAGCTTTGAAGTATGGAATGATTCAAAAAATGCTGAACTAATGAATAATGTAGCTACTTTCTTAAATCAGCCAGCAGGAGGAGTTCCATTTATTGTTATTGGAGAAAAAGCATTTTTAGGATTTGATGAAGCAGCTTATGGGGAAGGAATCAAAACCGCTATTAAAGAGCTATATGATACTTCTGCAAAAAAACGCTATGACGTTTTTGCTGAAATGAAAAAGAATCCAGATAAATGGAAAAATAATGGTTCAGAAGGATCTTCAACACCAGAAAAAGTAAGTAGTAAACCAGCCACTTTAATCGTTGTATTACTTAATTTTGTATTCACTGCTATAGCAACTATAATTATTCTTTTCTTTACGAATAAGAAGTTCAAAAAATTGGAAAGAAAAATAGATGCACCAAAACTAGAAAAAAAAGTAGAGAAAAAAGAAGAGCCAAAGAAGAAAAAATAAAAGTGTCTAAAGAATAAGAAAACCTCAAGGTTTTCTTTTTTTTATAAAAAATATGCTATAATGAAAATAGAGAAGAGGGATAAAATGGAAGAAATGGATTTAACAAAAGTTCAATTAGCGGATGTAGGCTTTAATAGTAAATGGAGTTTTTATAATAAGTTTTTACAATATGGTATTACTACAGTAGCTCAAGTATTAGACGATGATTTTATCAATGAAGTAATGGAACATACCAAAAAGCAAACGATAAGAGATGAAATGCGTGGCTTTATAGATATGATAAAATACGAATTTTTAGATAAACCCTTAACAACTGATATCTACCTAGAAGAACCCGCTAAAAGTATGGAAAATATTATTAAAGGGGATTGCTCCATCAATTTCTCTCGTATGGGATTCATAGAAGGATATCCCTATGAATTTCGCTCTCTATATTTCCTATATAAAAAGTTTAAAGCAGCCCATTTAGATATGGATGAAAAAGAATATAAAGTAGCAGATGTATTTCATTTTGCTGTAGGAAATAGAATCCCTACTAGTGACTTTGAAAGAAAAATAAAAATATGTCTAGATTCTTACAACCGTTCCAAAGATCACAATATTTCATTAGATATATTAAAACAAGATTTAAGTGCTCTACAGGAAGAAAGAAATCAACTAGAAGAAAAAATAAAGAAATTAGAAGAAAAAATAGCCAATTTATCGAAAGGAAAAAATATATAATGGAAAAATTAATTGAGGATGCTCTTCAATTAGAAAGAGAATTAAAAGAGGAAATCTTAAAAAAAGAAAAAATACAAGGAAAATTATTAGATACTTTAATCGAAAAATTAGAGGAAAACAATTGAAAACCATAGGGTTTTCTTTTTTATGAAAGAATATGCTATAATAAAAAAGAGAAGGAATTGTATGAATCATATAGTTTTAGAAGAAATAACAAAAGATAATATAGACTATGATATACTCTATCAATGGACCCAAAAAAAGATAGTGTATGAATGGTTTGAACAAAGAGTTCTTTCTTATGAAGAAATAGAAGAAAAATATCAAAAAAAACTAAATAGTCCTACTACTATGATGTATATTGACATAAATCATAAAAGAATCGGATACTTACAGTATTATTCATCCGAGTATAAAGAAAAAGCAATGGAATATGATTTGTGGATAGGAGAAGAAGAATATTTATCAAAAGGAATAGGACAACAAGTGATTGATACAATAAATAATGAATTATGGAATAAATATCCGGATTTTTCAATCATTCTAAGACCGTTTAAACGTAATATTAGAGCCTGCAAATGCTATGAAAAATGTGGATTTCAAAAAGTAAAAGAGTATTTGGGAGAAGATACGTTAGGGAAGAAAGAAGTATATGTAGTATATGAAAAGAGAAGAGGATAGTATGACTCAGGAAAAATTTGTTAATTTTTTACAAAATGCGAAAGAACTAAATAAAGAATTCGGTATAATTCCCCTTATTTATGGATCTCTTGGACTAGGACTATTATTAGAAAAAGAATTAAATCCAGATGATATTGATATCTTAATTCCAGAACATTTTATAAAGGAAGATTGGAGTTTATTTAAAGCTAGATTAGAGAGATTAGGATATCAATTAATCGATGAACATGAGCATACATTTTTAAAGGGAACGACAAAGTATTCCTATGCTTCCATCGAAGATTTATTTCCATTTGCAGGAATTCCAGAATCTGAAATAAATATTTATCAAAAAGAAGACATAAAATATAAACTTCTTACTTTAGAACAATATCTCAAAGTATATGAAAGATCATCTCTTGATGGTTATCGAATAAATAAAAAAGAAAAAAAGGACTTTGAAAAGATAGAATATATCAAACAAGCATTAAAATAATCCTAATAGAAAGAGGACTGACTCATGAAAGAGAAAAATGTCAACTTATCAGCCATCCGAGCAATAGCTATGATAATGATTATTTCTTGTCATATTCTTCAAGGACTAGAGAACAAATGGGCTTTTTGGGTCAATCTCGGAGTTCCAATTTTTTTCTTTATATCAGGATATCTATATGGGAATAAAGAAGTTAAATCTATAAAAGAGTTCTATATATCAAGAATATGGAAAATATTAGTACCATGTTCTCTTTGGATAGTAATGGTAGTAGGGGCAGAATGGATGATATACAAAAAAAGATATTCCGCTCTAGCGATCATAGCATCTTTACTAGGGTTTGGAGGTTTTTATCAAATACCGCCCGTTGTATCTCATACTTGGTTTGTGAGTTATATTTTAATATGCTATTTATTAATACCGTTATTTCAATTTTTATTAAAAGGAAATGATTTCACCAAAGACCTAAAATGCTTTTTAGCAGTAGTCCTTTTCTTACAAATGCTACAAGAATTTCATGTGTTATCAATCGATGTAAGTTGGATTACAAACTTTTTAATGGGTTACTTTTATGTTAGATGTTGTAAAAAAGAAGAAGAAAAAAAGGATGCTAAATTACTATTGATAGCAGCAACCTTATTCTTTACACCATTTGCTATTTTCTTTCAAGAAAATATACCCGTATCATTACCAAGAATTATCCAAGATCACTCTAGTTTATGGATACAATATGGACATGTTATGTTAGGCTCATCCATCTTTATGTTACTATATGAATTATTGCAGTCCATTCCCATAAAATATAATAAAATACTAACCTTTTCAGATGACTATTCTTATTACATTTACTTAGTTCATCAAGTATTTATTCTATACACCTTTTCTTTATTAAAGGTAACTCGTTATATATCAATTAATATCGGATGTATCCTAATTGCTACAATTATTAGTGCAATTATCTTGCAAAAGATCCATAAACTACTATTAAAATGGCAAAAAAGACGCTATCATTAACGCCTTTTTCTTTTGTTGAAATGGTATATAGTGTATAATAAAAATAAGTGGTGATAGTATGAAAACATTAGTAATCATCCCCTGTTATAACGAAGAAGAAAGTATTTTAGAAACGGTTCGAAGCTTAGAAAAAGAAAAAGTGGATTATGTCGTAATAGACGACGGAAGTACGGATCATTCCCTACAAGTATTACAGGAGAATCATCTAAATTATATTCATCTTGATAACAATTTAGGAATTGGTGGAGCTATCCAAACGGGATATAAGTACGCCCGGAATAAAAATTATGACATAGCCATACAAATGGATGGGGACGGACAACATGATGCAAGATATATAAAAGAGTTAATAAAGCCAATCCAACAAAAGAAAGCAAATCTAGTAATTGGATCTAGATTTTTAGAAAAAGATCCCAATTTCAAATCAACCTTTTTTCGTCGAATCGGAATTAAGATATTATCCACTTTATATAAATGGATAACGGGAAAAACCATAAAAGATATGACCTCTGGATTTCGAGCAGCTGATCGAAGTGTAATCGAGATTTTCTCCAAAGATTATCCTTATGAGTATCCAGAACCTGTGACGAATCTTTCAATCTCCCATAAGAGTATTGTAGAAGTGCCAGTACAAATGAAAAAAAGGGAACATGGAAAATCATCTATTACTCCCTGGAAGTCTATGTACTATATGTTAAATGTTATTTTGTATTTTATAATCATCATAATTAGTAGAGGAGAGGATTATCGTGCCTAATTCAGTAAAAATAATATCGACAATTATTTTATGTATCTTTCTGCTTTATGTTCTAAAAAATGTTAAAAGCAAGCAATTAAGCGTACGTAATTCAATTGCGTGGCTCATAATGGGAATATCCGTTATAATCTGTTTTTATCAAATTCCAACCTTAAGAAAACTAGCTGATTTCATTGGAGTAGAAACGGTATCCAATTTACTCTTCTTTTTAGGATTTATTTTTTTAATATTTGTTTGTTTTGATATTACTAGAACCATTTCTACCCAAAACAAAAAAATAATTAATTTAACACAAGAATTAGCTCTACTAAAGAAAGAAGTCGAAAAAAATGATAAAAAATAAAGAAGAAATAAAACGAGTATTAAAATACATATTATCTTCCGGGACTAGTTTTTTATTAGATATAGGACTATTTACCGTTTTTACATTTTTATTTGGAAAAGATACAAAAGCAATTTTTCTCTCAACAATTTTAGCAAGAGTATTATCCTCTATCTATAATTACTACATAAATTCAAAAATTGTTTTCCAAAAGAAAAATAAAAAATCGATGCTTGGATATTTTACATTAGTAGTAGTCCAAATGATTGTATCGGCATCTCTAGTTTCATTCGTAGAAAAATATATAAAAATATTCCCAACTTTTATAAAAATTATGATTGATATCATGATATTTATAGTAAATTACATTGTGCAAAAGGAGATTATATTTAAATGAGAGCAGTATTTGGAATCCTATTATTTTGGATAATCGTTATTAGTACCAAACAATTCTTAGAAAACAAATGCAAAATAGATAGAAATTATTCCTTTGTTTTAACTTTTACGGGAATTGGAATATATGAATTTTTACTAGGAATTCTTAATTTAATGCAATTAGGTACAATTCTCTATATAATGGCATCTTTGATATATTTTGCTTATTGTCTAATAAAAAAGAAAATTCATTTTCCAAAGAAAGAAACATTAAAAGATCCAGCTGTTTTATGGATGTCAGTATTATTTATCTATGTAACCATAATAGGATTTCAAATGCATTTGACGCACTATGATAACTTCTCACATTGGGGATTAATTGTAAAGACTATGTTTACATATAATCGCTTTCCAAATTTTGAAAATACATATATCTATTTTAAAGGATATCAACCTGGTAGTGCGTGTTTCTTATATTTTCTTGGATTTCTTTGTGGTAAAACAGAAGGTAGTATGATTATTGGTCAAAACTATTTAATCTTAGCATACCTTTCAACATTTATATCCGTAATGGGAAAAGAAAAGCGAGGATTAAAATCATTATTTTTACTAGCTTTCTACATTATGGTAATGATTACTTCTGAAATAGCCTTTCACAATTTGTTGGTGGATAGTCTTTTAGCATTCATGTTTTTAAGTGCTTATTTAATTTGGAAGAAAGAAGAAAAAAATCCAAAAAAAGCCATTTCATTAATGTTACCAATTATGATTTATTTATTTTTAGTAAAAAATGCCGGAGTTCTTTTAGATGGGATACTATGTCTTATAATTCTTTATCGCTATTGGAAAGATAAGAAAATCAAAGAGGGATTCAAACAAGTATGCATCATAGGAGGAATCCTAGTACTACTATTACTTATTTGGCAAGGACACGTAAGTATGGTTTATGGACACTGGGCTCTTAATACCAAACATTCCCTAAGCCCTCAAAATTTATATTCTTCTTTCAAAGAATTAGGAATGGCTAATATGATGACTTTTATCAAGATGTATATCCGCCATTTCTTTCAGTTAAAAGAAAATACGCCAACTATCTTTATGATTATAATTAATTTTGTTTTATTAATTGGCTCTCTCCTATCAGACAACAAAAAGAAAATTCTACAAATGATTGGATGGTTAGATCTCCTATACATTGGCTATTATTGTATTTTAGGATTGATGTATATTTTTTCTATGCCATGGGAAGAAGCAAAAGTTTTTGCGGGTTATACGAGATATATGATGACAATAGTCTCTGTTATCATTGGAATATCGATGAAAATGATATGGGATCAAAAATTAAAGAAAAAAGATTCTTTATATAAAATACTTTGTACAATAGTCTTATTAGTACCAATCTATTATTATCAAGGACCATTCCAAAGTTTATTAGGAAAAGATGATTATAAAGGATCTATAATAGAAAAAGTAGATCAAATACTTCCCAATATTCCAAAGGAAGAGAAATATTATATATATTCTCCTGGAAATGAAAATGATAATGGATATTTAATTTGGTTAATGACTTATAAATTGGAAACTAGAGAAATCTATCCAGCATCAAATTTACAAGAAATCCCCTCATCTTCTATTGTAATTGTATTAGACCCAATTGAATTAGAAGATTCCTCTATTATAAAATTACAAACGGGACTATATCGAAAAGCTTAGAATTCTAAGTTTTTTTTATGGAAGTAATAGATAATATTTGCTATAATCATTTTAGAATAGGAAGTGTTGAAAATGATCAATAAACAAAAAGTAAGGAAAATAATACTATTATTAAGTCTTTTATGGATTCCCATCCTAGTATCCGCTAGATCCTCATTTGTACCACTAGAAAAAATAGGAATAGTTCTAGAATCCTTTGAAATTGGAGACATTTTGGGTTTCTATGGAATGGAAGCTTTTGTCAGTATCCATATGACCGTTTTTGTACTAATTCCATTATCGGCAATCTTTGGACAGGAAAAGAAGAAAAAAGCATTTTGGACGATGTTTATTGGAAGAATTATTATTCTTCTAGTTGTCACACCTATCTTCCCAATCCTTGCTATGATAGACTTTTTTGCCGTTTTTGTAGGAGCCTTTGCCATTGTTCCTCTTGCATCATTGCTTACTAGAAAAGATTTATATAATGAAGGCTTTTCTAGTAAAAAAGTTTTATCCGTAGTACCTACCGAACCAGTACAAACTACCATTCCAGAGGGAAATATTAATGCTACGTGGGATGCTACAAAAATGAAAGAGGCAACGGTAGATTTAAAATATTATCAAACAGAAAATACCTTTTTGTTAAACAAAATAAAAGAAGAATTAAAAAAGCAAAATGCCAGTTTATCACTTCGTACTCCCTATATTAATAAAAGGAAAAGAACGATTAGCATCATTTTTGCCATTATAAATTTAATTGCCATTTCCTTTGTATTTTTTCACTTCCCTTTATATTGGTCTATTATATTAGAATTATTAACAATTATCATATTGTGCATCGTAGGAAGCAAGTTTAATATAAAAAGATACCTAGTAAAAGAAATAACTTCTAGACCAGATGAAAAAATAAGTAATATTATCAGTAATGTGATAAATAGTGCTGAATCAAGCAATGCCATTTCCAATATTTTATTCATTTTAGCGTCTTTTATCTTACCAATTATGATTTTTTATAATCCTCATATTCTTTATGAATACAATAAGGAAGAAGGAGGATACTATGTTCGTTTTTATACCGTAGGAGTTACCAATGAAACAACTGTAAAAATTCCTGCTAGCTATAAAGGAAAACCAGTAGTGGGAATCCGCGGAAGCGTTTTTGCAAATATGCCAAAGCTAGAAAAGATTGAATTACCGGATACCATTCGTACCATAAGAGGAAAAGCTTTTATGAATGATATTGCTTTATCAGAAATAAAACTACCAGAAAAACTAAAATACTTAGGGGGAAGCGCCTTTAAAAACTGTACCTCCCTAGAATCGATTGCTATTCCAGAAGGGGTAACAGAAATTCAAGGAGAAACGTTCTATAACTGCCATAACCTAAAAGAGATCGTTTTACCAGAAAGCATAGTAGATATTCATGGAGAATCATTTACCAATTGCTATCAATTAAGATTTATTCAATTACCATCTAAAATAACCGAAATTCATGGAAATACATTTGAGAATTGTTATAATTTACAAGAAATTGATATTCCAGAAGGAGTAACAAGAATTGGCGGCCATGCTTTTTATGGATGCAGTAGCTTATCAAAAGTAACCATTCCAAGTACTGTGGTTGAAATAGGATCTTCTGCTTTTAGACAATGTTATCGATTATATGAAATTGTAATTCCAGATAATACGTTTGTAAATGAGAGAGCCTTCAAAGAAAGCCCAACCAATGTGTGGAGACAAAGTGAATATGAAAAAAATATAGAATATCAAAAGACTTATGATGGGGATGATGGTTATGGATATCCAGAATATTAAGTTTATCCACCTACTTTATGTCCCTACTATGGCATGCAATATGAGTTGTAAGTATTGTTATTTAGAAGATAATACAAAGGATATTAAAACAGAGCATAAACCATTAGAAACACTTCAATATGCGATAGAAAAATTAAGAGAAAGTAATATCATTCCATTTAATATATCTCTTCATGGAGGAGAAGTTACAACACTAAGTAAGGAAGATTTTCACGACATAATACAATTTATTAGTAACTATTATGAACAAAATAAAGAAATAATAACCAAAGCCGGATTTAAAATAGGAAGTCCTCATATTAAAACAAACCTATATGATTTGGAAAAACATATAGATACGATTAAAGAATTTAATGTATCCATTAGTGGAAGTTTGGATTTACCACTACGAATGCATGATGAATACAGAGTAACAAAAAATAATCAAAAAACATTAGAAAGAATTTTGAAAAATATTGAATTATTAAACGAACTTCCCAATAAAAAGAAAGTTAGTTCTACTATTTTTCAAGAACATTATCCATATTTAGAGGAAATTATAGAAGATATTAAGTATTTAGATCAAAATACATCTCTAGATATGAATGATTTCAATTTTATGATAGGCTTTGACTTTAATAGTAATGGTCTTCTTCATGGATTAGGGGAAAAAGAACAAGTAGAATTATTTCATAGAATGCATCAAGAGTTTGATGGTACCAATTTAGATGATGGAGTAAATGGAGCTTGGTTCAATGAATTTGGACCAGATTATTGTACGAATTGTGATAACTGTGGTGAAAAATTCTTCTTACTAGAAAAAAATGGAGATATGTATTCCTGTGTTAGAGGCCAAAAACAAGAAGACTTCTATTATGGAAATATCTATGAGAATACCCCGGAAGAAATATTAGAAACTGCTTTTAATAAGATTTTCTTAAATCACAATCAAAAAGAATTAAATCCAGATTGTCTAAATTGTGGATACCTTTATATTTGCAAAACAGGATGCCCATTTGTGAAAAAAATCTATCATACCAATAAGAGCTACACTTGCCTACTACAACAAGAATTATATAAGAAACGTGGCTATGAAAAGGATTTCGATAATCGTTATGCCTATGAATATCTTTGTAAAATGCATCCAGAAGAATTAGAAAACATTCATATAAAAGAGGAGAGAGGATATCCAACGTTAGAAGAAATCATTGACAAGGATCCGCAATTAAAATACATTTATGATGACTCTTCCTTTATTCTTTCCATCGACAAAGAAGAACATCCCCTAAAAAGCCAAATACTAAGAAGAACAAGAGAAATTGTCTCAATCGCTGATCAAAGTGATATAAGATTATACGTAAAAAAGAATATTATCTTAGAACAAAGTGAATATCCAGAAAACAATTCTCTCTATATTATTCTTTTATCGGGAGATACCATCCAATATGGAGATGAAGGAAGAACCAAACAAAAACATATAATGTCCCATCAAATCTATAAAAATGTATTAGATCAGAATCCAAGTGACAAAGAAGGATATTACTGTATATCGTTAAATCACTTGTTAAAAGATTATAAAGAGTATTTATCAAAAGAATTTCCTAACAATTTACTATTTACAACCACAGATTTAAGAAATGTTCATTATTTAAAACAAAAGAATAATGCATATTATCATATACAAGCAATTAATTTACCATTTCAAAATATTGAATTTAATTATGTAGAGGAGGAAGCCTAAAATGAGAGAACCAGAAACATATAATGAATTAATGATTCAAAAACGAGTTTATAACTTAACAAAATATTTCTATCTAACCGATGAATTATTAAACGAATTATTAGACTTTATGCTAGATTCTACCAAATATGTTAGAAAAATAGTATGTGGAGCGAAAACAATTGCCTTAAGAGAAGGAAATACCAATGTAAAAGTATATTCCGTAACTCCTAAAAACAGTAGTTTTGCAAGTATTATGATTACAGCCACTTCTTTCTTATTAACTCCACATTATACAAGTTATAGTAGTGGAGGAGGCAGTAGTTGGAGTGGTGGCTCTTCCAATAATAACAACAATAACAATAATAACAACAATAATAACAATAATAATAATTAGGAGGAAATATGTCATTAGTAACAGAAAAAAAACAACAAGAGAGACTAGATAGACTAAACCTAAGAATTGAAACAAAATACAGAGACGATAATCCAGCGGATAATGAAAAAGAGTTAGAAGACGGAATAATATTAGAAAAAAAATATTATAAAGGAGATCAATTAATAAAAACCATTAAAGGCTTTGATTCAAGAGTAACGTATTCCTTTTTAAGACCAGATTTAGAAGGAAAAAAATTTATCTGCCCTAACTGTGGCTTTAAAGACGAAAAAATAGAAAAAAATAGTGGTTGCCCTTATTGTGGAACATTCTATAATATAGATTATTCCAATAAGAAATTAAGTAATAAAGAACACTATGATTATGTAATGAATAGTGAAAACTATATAAAAAAGACATTTGTAATAGATCTTATCATTAGTATGATACTATCATTTATCTATATCTTTTTAACCGCTAGAACTTTCAATATTTATGATATAGGAAAGGTTTTAATTTTAGGAATATTAATTACCTTAATCTTATTCTATTTTTTCTATTTTTTAGATGCTTTTGTCTTATTATTACCAATAAAACAATACAAAGAAAAACAAAATGAAAAACAAATCGAATTTTGGTCAAAAATAAAATTTGATAAAAGCAAATTCTTTAATAATGTTAATTTTGAATTAAATCAGTTATTCTTTAGTGATAATTATTATGATGTAATTGATTATAATATTGTAGATTATGATTCTTTTGAAGAATATCAAAAAGAAAACAAAAACAGAGTAAAAGTACACGCAACGATTCGTTTTATGAAATATGAACAAGGAAAAATCATTACAAAAATAGAAGAAAAAGAATTTCATTTTGAACAAAATCCAATTCCTCACACAGATTTAAAAGAAGAAATCAATGTAATAAAATGTCCAGGATGTAACAATAACATAGATATTACAAAGAGAGAATGTACATACTGCGGACATAAAATTAATTACTTACAAGAATGGTATTTAGTAGAAAAATAAAAAAGGAGCTATAAAGCTCCTTTTATCTATATACAGAGGATCTTCCCATCACCAAGGGAACCTTCCTCAATGATAATATATGCATTCTTTTTAAAATAATACCGAAAATTGAATAAAGATAGAAAATATGGTAATATAAATAATAGAGTAATAGAGAAAAAGGAGAAACTATGGATACCAAAGAATTAAAAAGAATTGTAAATAATGATTTAGAAATAATAACACATGCTTGGAGGTCTCTTTGACATTCCAAAAAAGAAAGAAGAAGTAGAATCTTTACAAAAACAAACAGAAGAAATTGGGTTTTGGAATAACAGAGAAATAGCGGAAGAAGTATTAAGACAACTAAATGAGAAAAAAGAAACGATTGAAAAAGTAGAATCTTTAAAACAAGAAATCGAATCAAATTTGGAATTATTAGATTTTGTTGATTCTGAAGAAGAACAAAAAGAATTAGAAAAATCAATTTTAGAAGAAACAAAACAAGTAGAAGAGTTCCGCTTAATTTTAATGTTGAATGGTCCTTACGATAAAAATGACTGTATTTTAGAAATTCATCCAGGAGCAGGTGGTACCGAATCTTGTGATTGGGCCAGTATGCTATATAGAATGTATTTAAGATGGTGTGAGAAGAAAAAATACAAAGTCACAGTACTAGATTATCAAGAGGGAGAAGAAGCTGGGATTAAAAGTGTATCCATTTTAGTAAAAGGAAAAAATGCCTATGGGTATTTAAAAAATGAAAAAGGAGTTCATCGCCTAGTTCGATTATCACCTTTCGATTCCAATAACAGAAGGCACACCTCTTTTGCTTCCGTAGAAATAACTCCTGAAATTGATCAAGATAATACAATAGAAATTGATGAAAAAGATTTAAAAATTGATGTATATCATTCTTCTGGAGCTGGAGGACAGGGCGTAAATACAACCGATTCTGCTGTAAGAATTACTCACTTACCAACTAAAATAGTAGTTACTTGTCAAAACGAAAGAAGTCAAATTCAAAATAAAGAACAAGCTTTAAAAGTATTAAAAAATAAGTTATTAGTAAAAAAATTAGAAGAACAAGAGCAAGAACTAAATAAAATCAAAGGAGACCAAAACAGCATAGAATTTGGATCTCAAATTCGTAGTTACGTTCTACATCCTTATTCTATGGTGAAAGATCATAGAACAGGAGAAGAAACCAGTAATGTTACCAAAGTATTAGATGGAGATATTGATGCATTTATTGAAAGTAATTTAAAAAAGGGGATATAGTATGAATTTTTTCTCGAGAAATAAAGATATACGTGTATTAGAATACATTAATAAAAAATCTTTATGGAAAAGAATCATTTCATTTTTATTAGGATGTTTTATAGTCTCTATAGCCTATAATGTTTTTATGGTGCCTAATAACCTTGTTCCAGGGGGAGTAGGAGGCTTAGCCGTTCTTCTTCATAATTATATTTCTATCTCAAATTCGACTTTCATTTTACTAGCCAATTTAGTTTTATTAGTATTTAGTTACTTTTTATTAGGCAAGAAGCAAACCGAAGCAACATTACTAGGATCGATAGTAGTACCAATTTTTATAAGAGGAACGGAAAGTATTAATGTTTGGATAGGAATGGATACTTCTCAAGTATTATTATCCGCTATATTTGGAGGAATTCTCTATGGATTTGGAGTGGGATTAATCTTTAAAGCCGGATTTACTGCGGGAGGAACCGATATTATAAACCAAATTATATCCAAATATGGCAAAGTAAGTATTGGTAAAAGTATGCTTATGAGTGATGGGTTAATTGTTTTATCCACAAGTTTGATTTTTGGACTAAATAATATGATGTATTCTATATTAATCTTATATATCATTAGTCTAATATCGGATCGGGTATTATTAGGTATTTCCGATAGTAAATTATTCTTTATTATTACGAAAAAAGAAAAAGAAGTACAAGATTTTATTATGAAAAAACTAAATCATGGAGTCACGATTTTCAAAGCAACTGGTGGATTTTCTTTGGAAACAGAACACGTTATTATGACATCCTTGCCAACAAAACAATTTTATTCATTAAAAGAAGGTATAAAAGAAATCGATAAAAATGCTTTTTATATTATAACCGATACCTATGAAGCGTTTGGAGGAAAGTAAATGAAACAACAATCGAAAAAAATGACAACTATTATTCGAATTATAAATTTAACCATTTCTATGATATTAGGGGCTGTAGTATATAATTCGATTGTTTTACCACTAAATTTAGTAACCGGAGGAACGAGTGGTGTCGCAACAATTACTCATTATCTATATGACATAGATCCAGCCATAATGATTTTTCTAATTTCAGCAGCTTGTTGTATTTTGAGTTTTATGTATTTAGGAGTAGAAAGAACTCTTGGAACGGTAGTAGGCTGTATTGCTTATCCAATTTTAGTAAAATTAACTTCGAATGTAGGGGCATTGATGCCGTTAGAAACCAATGATATGCTTCTTTTAGTATTATTTGCAGGAGTCTTAGGAGGAGCATCCAACGGATTAATGTATAAAAGTGGATATAGTACGGGAGGCTTACCAATTATTTCCCAAATCTTATTTGAAAAATTCCATTTTGCTATTGCTAAAACAAGTTTAGTAATGAATATAATCATTGTTTCTGTAGGAGCCTACTTCTTTGGCATAACAAATGCTTTATATGCAGTAATCTACTTATACATCAATAGTTTAGTAATAGACAAAGTACTACTAGGTATTTCTAGTAACAAAGCATTCTATATTATCACCAATCATGAAAAAGAAATAAAAGAATATATTATTAATAACCTAAATCACACCGTTACAACATTTGATGTAAAAGGTGGATTTCTAGAAAGTAAAAGAAAAGTAATATTAACCGTTGTTCCAACGAGAGATTATTATCGAGTAACAGAGGGAATAAAAGCAATCGATAATGATGTTTTCTTTGTAGCGACAGATTCCTATCAAGTATCAGGTGCAAAATAACGTAAAAAAGAAGAAATCCTTTTGAGAAACAAGGAAGACTTCTTTTTTTATGGAAAATAATATGATATAATAAAATAACTAAGGTGGTGAAAAAATAGATGGATTTAATTCGATTAAAAAATGTAGAAAAGAAATACAAAAATGGAGTCACAGCCATCTACGATCTAAACCTAGCAATCGAAAAAGGATCTTTTGTCTTTGTAATAGGAGGCTCTGGAAGTGGGAAAAGTACCCTAATCAAGATGCTTTATCGAGAAGAAAAACCAACGAAAGGACAAGTAATCGTTGGAGGGTTAGATGTTGCAAAACTCAAAAACAAAAAAGTATACAAACTTAGAAGAAAACTAGGAATTGTTTTCCAAGATTATAGATTATTACCAAAGCTAACCGTTTATGAAAACGTAGCATTTGCGCTAGAATGTATTGGAGAAAAGAAAGACGATATTCGTATAAAAGTCTTAAAAGCTTTAGAAGATGTAGGGCTAAAGAATAAAGTTCATGAATATCCAGGTAACTTATCTGGTGGAGAACAACAAAGAGTAGCAATTGCGAGAGCTATCGTAAATGACCCAAAATTATTATTATGCGATGAGCCTACTGGAAATTTGGACCCAGAAAAAAGTATGGAAATTATGAGAGTTTTAGAGGATATCAATAAAGGAAGAGGAACAACCATCATAATGGCAACTCATGATAAAGAAATTGTTAATAAAATGAAAAAACAAGTCATTACTTTAAAAGATGGTCACTTAGTAAGATTTAAACAGAAAGGAACTTATGCAGAATGAAGCCATTTAGAATGTTAGGCCGCAGTATAAGAGATGCGGTAAAAAGTGTAATTCGAAACTTTTCACTTTCACTAGCTTCTATTTCCTGTATCACCATTACATTGATTATTGTAGCGGTTGCTATCATAGCTTCCTATAATGTTCAAAATTTTACAAAAGAAATAGAAAGAGATATGACTATTGTTGTATTCTTAGATAATGATGCAACAGAATCCGATGTGAAAAAAGTCGAAAAAGAAATCAAAGCTATTAACAATGTAGAAAAATACACATTTCAATCCAAACAAGAAGTAAAAGAAAAAATGCAAGAAGAATCAGAAGTATTCAATACAGTTTTGAATAACTGGGATGATGAGGAAAGCCCATTAAAAGATACTTTCCAAGTAAAAGTAAAAGAAATTGAAAAAATCAGTTCAACTGCCAAGAAAATTGAATATATTGATAAAGTATCCGTAGTCCGTTATGGAGAAGGAATGGTTGATAAAATGGTAAATGCTTTTTCCGCAGTTGAAAAAGTAACCTACGGAATCGTAATTGCTTTAGTATTAGTAACAGTATTTTTAATTGTAAATACCATTAAATTAACCATTTCCGCAAGACGCAAAGAAATCGAAATAATGCGTTTAGTAGGAGCCAGTAATTTAACCATTAAAATGCCATTTATTATCGAAGGTATGATTTTAGGATTATTTGGTTCTATTGTACCAATTTTAATAGTAATTTATGGATATTTTGCCTTCTATCGTTATTTTGATGGATATCTATATTCAAGATTGATACAATTAATTCAACCAGAACCATTTGTATATCAGATTTCATTAATCGTAATTGGAATTGGTATTTTAGTTGGTATGATAGGTAGTGCTAGTGCCGTAAGAAGATACTTAAAAGTATGATGAAAAAAATAGGAATACTTAGTACCATTGCCATTGCTTGTATATCTTGTTTTGCACTACCAAAAGATGTTCAAGCAAAAACCATTCAACAATATGAAGAAGAAGTACAACAGTATACGGCTGAATTAGAGGCTAAAAAAGCAAACCTTGCTAAAAATGAGGCGGAAGTACAAGAAATACTTGCTAAGATCAAAGATATTGAAGCTCAAATTGCCGAAGCCGAAGCCGAAGTAGAACGCTTACAAAAAGAAATAGAAGAAAGCGAAGAAGAAATCAAAAGAAAAAGTGAAGAAAGCAAAAACATCATCGCTTATTATCAAATTGCCAATGGAGAAAATTCTTACTTAGAATACGTCTTTGGAGCAACGGACATCACCGATATGATTTATAGAATGTCGATTGTAGAACAATTAACCGAATATAATGATCGAGTTATGAAAGAATTGGAAGCTCTAATCAAAAGAAATCAAGAAAGACAAAAAGAGTTAGAAGCCAAAGAACAGGAATTGAATTCCTTAAAAGAAGATCTACTTGCTGAACAAGCAAGAATCGAAGCTGACTCAAAATATCTTAGAGAAAGTTTACCTTCTATTCAAGATCAAATTAATTCCGCTCAAGACAGTGTTAAATACTATAAAAGTTTAGGTTGTGCAGCCGACGAAGATATTCAAAAATGTGAATATCGAATTGCCCAAAGTTCCGGAGGATCCTTACCAAGCGTAGGTTTCTTCTCAAGACCAATACCATATGGTTATATGGTTCGTGGAATGACAGGTGGTCATATGGGATATGATATGAGTAGTTCCAATCGAAATATCCCAGTATACCCAATCGCTGCTGGATCGATACATAAAATCTATACAGATGCATGTACCTCAGGCTATTGGTGTCAACAAATGGGATTTTGGTGTAATGGAAACGCTAAAATCGTTGTTATTAAACACAACTACAATGGAAGATTCATTTATTCATCTTATGTACACTTAAGTAGTTATGGAGACATTTGGGAAGGACAATATGTTTCAAGAGATAAAATTATAGGTTATATGGGTACAAGTGGATGCTCATCAGGAGAACACTTACACCTAGAAATAGCGGATTGCCACTGGAAAGATGGCGGATGTAGTTATTACTCTAATAAATATGCCCTTGGATATGTTGATCGATTAATTAATCCAGGAAGCTTAATTTCATTCCCAGGAAGTTGGTCCAATCGATAAAAAGAATGAGAAATCATTCTTTTTTTTGACGAAACAGAAATAATATGCTAAAATAACTCCTTGTGCGATTAGGGGGAATAATCATGAGTATTTATAAAGAAACAATAGAATTGTTAAAACTATCAGGGACAGCAAGTGAATTATATCGTTTTCAAGGAGCAAAAAGTTATGGACATTTTAATATTAGAACGTCCAAGTTTAATACCGATGAACGTGATAGTTATGTATATTTTTCAAGCGGAATGGATCACCATAAATATTTTACAATGAAACGTATTCGTCAAATGATCAATAAAATGATTTTAGATGGAACACCATATGAAATATCCAGTCGTGATTTAAGAGATTTTGAAGATTATAAAAGAATTAGAGATATTGTAATTAATTCTGATAAACTAGAAGACTTATATAGTGTAAAACTAATTACTGACCATAACTTCACAGGATTAATTAAAGATAATGCGTTCTTTCAACAAGATAAAGCAACAGGAAAACCAATTGAAAAAGTAGATCGAAGAGTATATGGCGGTGGATATGGAGTCGCAACCGACTGGAAAGATTTATTAAGTGCCTTAACACTTTTTAATGGCTATCAAAAAATAGATCGTAACGCCATTATTGAATTACTAGCTTATATGAGGAGAACCGGAAAAGTAAATCAAAAAGAAAACATGAACTTTTTATTAATGAATTCCGCAAACTATAACTATGAATTAAACCCATCCGTAGAAAGTACCTTTACAAAATATAAAATAATGGAAGCCCTAGAAAAGATTCTAGAAGAAGGAACTTATAACCCAGAGGGAGAATTAGGAAAACATCCAACGGAAACAATAAAACGAGTAGTAGAAGACTATGAAGCTAATAAAAGTAAAGTATTAAGAATACTAGATAATCACGCTAAAATGTAAACAACCAGTGAATTTATTCCATCAAAGAAACAAACTATAATGACTTTGGTGTGGTAGTATGAATCCAGATAAAATTGGAAATTTTATATATAAATTAAGAACAGAAAAAGGATTAAGTCAGTATCAATTAGCGGATAAAATTCCCATCACAAGACAAGCAGTTAGTAAATGGGAAAGAGGTAGAACAATACCAGATTCTTCTACATTAATTCGTCTAAGTGAAATATTTGATGTAACCATTAATGAATTACTACAAGGAGAAAGAATCTCAGAAGATTCCATCGAAAACCTTCAAAAAACAACATTAGGAATCATCGATGATAATAATAGAAAAACAAATATTATTCGAAAAGCAATCCTATCATCCATCATTATAATAACATCTCTATTATTACTATTCCTAGGATACTATTTCATCAATTCCTACAACACTATAAAGGTGTATAGAATAACATCGAATGATGAGATATTCCCAATACCAGATGGAATAATGATTATAACTAATCGAAAACAATATATTAAAATTGGCAAAATATACAATCCAAATGACTTTATAATTAATTCCGTGAAACTATACTATGAGGATGAAAATAGAAAGATTGTATTCTATGAAGGAGAAGATATTGACAATATTATCCAAGAAAATTTTGGATATAGTGAATATTTCATAAAGAAAAATCCAAATGATTATATTAGTAATATTTATTTAGAAATTAGATACAATGATATTGAAACAAAACAAATAAAATTATCTTTTAGAAGAGATTTTACCAATAATCAATTATTTCCATCTAATAATCATAAAATAACATCAAAGGAAGAGAGGAAAGTAGAAGCTGTTTCCAAGGAACAAAATGAAATCGATAGTGCCTTAGAATATATAAAAGAACATGGAATTGAAACAGGAGACACCTATCGATTGGAGTATAATATAGAGGAAATATATTATCAGATACTATACTTAGTTCACCAAGGATTAATTAGTTGTATGAAAAATGGAAATCCAATTTGGAATTATGATATAAAAAGTGATTACTATATTTGCATAGAAGAAAATATAGATACAAATACATGTAAACAGATGGTTTTAGAAGATTTAAAACTAATGAAAACAGAGGGTGGCAACTAACAAGTTCTACCTTCTTTTTTTATTCTTTTTTATAATGAAAATGAAAGGAGGAACCGATGAAGAAAAAAATGTTTTTGTTATTTGGAATTGTTTTATTTGTCATAGGATTTTCAGTACCTACTTATGCCAAAGAAGTATTCTATACAACACCTAATGGTATAGAATTAACGGAAAAAGAGTATGAGTATCTATCGACAATCTATTGGGATACATATCCAGATGAGATGACGGAGGAACAATATGAGGAATTCCTTAATTCGGATCTCTTAACCAGAAATTTACAAGTCAAAACAAAAATCGTAGGAAATCCCTCAGTAAGAGGAACTTGGCATCAATCTGCTTATAAAAAAATCCAAATATCAAGTGCATGTTCAACAGATTGTATTATTACCTTAACCAATGACTGGTTACAAGATCCAGCCATCCGTAGTTTTGATGTAATTGGAACTCGTCTATCAGGAGTATCGTTAATTTCTCATAACTTTACTTATGTTAGTTCGACTTCCGGCTATAACTATTTCTATAATACAAAGGAATTTAGTAATGGTCTAGGTAACAGTGTAAAACTTCCAGACACCGGATCCAATATCCGTATTGTCCACCAAATTACTACCACGACTGGTGGCATTGTCTTTGGAAGTTATCAACACGCTATGTCCAATACCACCTTACCAGTAAGCAAGTACTACAATATATCTTCTGCTGGTTATGGAAGTGTATTTGACTTCTACGGAAGTGCTTATGGAATCTATGATGGTTTCGGCGGAGTAGATATTACAATCTAATAGAAAAAGATGGGTATCCATCTTTTTTTATATGGGAAAACTTGATATACTCATAATAGAGAGTAGGGAAGTAAAATGAATTTAAAGGATAAAAAATATTGGATGATTATTGGTGTGTTAGTGGGAATTATTCTAATACTAGGAATTCTTTTAGCAACATCTTCTAGAAATAGTCAGAATAGTAAAAAAGAAAAATCTACGAAAACGGCGGAACAAGGTCCAATTGAAATACCAGATATTCAGTCAACAGGAAATAATTCTTTTTCAGAAGAAAAAACCTTTAATATCTATCACTCTTATGGAGGAAGTACCGCAACAATAACTTTTTATCCGGATAATTCTTGCCAAGCGGATTTTACTATGTTTGCGGGAAAGGTTTCGATGGATTTAAGCAATTATGTAACCTATGAATATCCACCAATAAACGAACCATGTAAGTATCGTATAGATAACCAAAAAGTAAGTATATATTATAATGGAATGGCTAGAAGAACTCTACACTATAAAAATGGAGTAGGTCAATCAGGATCCCAAGCAGTAGAATCCTTCTATATAATGCAAGAAATCGAATACGAATATGACAAAGAAAATGATACATTAACACTAAATAATGGTAAATGGAAAGAAAATCCGGATATGAATGGACGTGGACTACTTCACTTTGTAAAAAAAGGAAGTGCCGAAGACTTACAAGATCAAGTAGAAGAAGAAAAAGCCAAAGCTGAAAAAGAAAGATTGGAAAAAGAAAGAGAGGAAGAGCAAAAAGCATCTTCTAAAAAAGCAATGGACCAAATAAATGTAGAATTAACAGATTCCAATCAAAGTGGTCAAGAACTAACTAGTAACTATGAAACAGCTACCATTCGAATTACCAACATATTAGGTTCTTTATCTTCAACAGAAAATAAACCAGTGGTAAAAAGTATTCAAGTAAATGGTAATTTGATTGATTCCTCTCAAACCGATATTTCTGTTTCTATCACTCCAAATCCTGGAGCCAATCATTATAACATCGTTATTACCGACTATTATGGATATGAAAGAAATGTCACATTAAACTACAATTTTGAAGTTCAGGAACCATATTTAACGATCGATATATTTGAAAGTAGTTGTTATTTAAAAATATGGTCAAGCAATAATCAATACAATAAACTACAGGATTTACAAATATATTATGATGATGTTTTACTAAATGATAACCCATCAAGTGTGAAAAAATACTATATGTCAGAGGATCCCTATTTATATCTATATTCAATAAGTGGAACTCATACTATCAAAGCAAAAAATAAATATGGACTAGAATTTCAAAGAGACTATACTTTCCCAGAAAAGTGCAATAATCAAGAATAAGATAAGAATCCTTATCTTATTTTTTTGGAATAGTTGAATAAAAAAATGGGAAATGATAAAATAAGCGAGAAAAGAGATGATAGTATGTCGTTTAATTTAGTATCCAAATATACTCCAAATGGAGATCAACCAACGGCTATTAAGCAATTAGTAGAAGGAATTAAGTCTGGTAAAAAAGAACAAGTACTTTTGGGAGCAACCGGTACTGGTAAAACCTTTACCATTGCCAATGTCATTAAAGAGGTAGACAAACCAACCTTAGTGCTTGCACATAACAAAACACTTGCCGGACAATTGTATTCTGAATTAAAAGAATTGTTCCCGGATAACCGAGTAGAGTATTTTGTATCTTATTATGATTACTATCAACCAGAAGCCTATGTACCTTCAACGGATACATATATTGAAAAGGACTCTTCTATTAATGATGAAATAGATGAATTACGTCACGCGGCAACATCAGCCCTTATTTCTAGAAGAGATGTTATCGTAGTAGCTAGTGTATCTTGCATCTATGGTATTGGAGAAGTAGAAGAATATAAAAGTAAAATGCTAACCTTGAGTGTTGGGGAAAAAATGAGCCGTAATAAAGTACTAGAAAAACTAGTAGAAATGCTATATGAAAGAAATGATATGGACTTTAAACGAGGAACCTTTCGGGTAAGAGGAGATGTCTTAGAAATCATTCCAGCTGGCCAAAGATTAACGGGGTATCGAATTGAATTCTTCGATGATGAAATTGATCGTATTTCAGAAATAGACTCTCTAACAGGGGTAATAACGAATAATGTCAAAAACGTTAGTATTTTTCCAGCAAGTCACTTTGTAGTAAGTGATGAAAAATTAAAAGAGGCAATTGAACGCATCAAAAAAGAATTAGCGGAACGATTAGCAGAATTAAAAAAGAATAATAAACTACTCGCAGCCGAACGTCTAGAACAAAGAACAAATTATGATTTAGAAATGCTTGCAGAAACTGGTTTCTGTTCTGGAATTGAAAACTATTCCGCTCCAATGGCTGGTAGAGCACCAGGAGAAACTCCGACGACTTTGATGGATTTCTTTCCAGACGATTACTTACTAGTAGTCGATGAGTCTCACGTAACTCTTCCACAGGTGAGAGGAATGTACAATGGTGACCGTGCCAGAAAATTAAATCTTGTGGACTATGGCTTTCGCTTACCAAGTGCCCTTGATAACAGGCCATTAAAATATGAGGAATTTGAAAGCAAAATAAACCAAGCAATCTATGTTTCTGCAACCCCAGGAGACTATGAACTATCTCATACAAACGGACAATTTATTGAACAAATCATTCGACCAACGGGCCTATTAGACCCAACGATTGAAGTTCGTAAGACAGAAGGACAAATCGATGATTTAGTAGGAGAGATTAATCAAAGGATTGAAAAGAATGAAAGAGTTTTAATCACAACACTAACCATTCGAATGGCGGAAGAATTAACGAATTATTTAAAAGAATTAGATATCAAAGTGGCCTATCTACACAGTGAAGTAAAAACATTAGAAAGAATGCAAATTATTCACGATGTACGTACCGGAAAATATGATGTATTGGTAGGTATTAACCTTTTAAGAGAAGGATTAGATATTCCAGAAGTTAGTTTAATAGCCATATTAGATGCGGATAAAGAAGGATTCCTACGTAGTACTAGAAGTTTAATCCAGACAGTAGGACGCTGTGCTAGAAATGCGAACGGACATGTCATTTTATATGGAGATAAAATAACAGACTCTATGAGAGAAACTATGGAAGAAACCGCAAGACGACGTTCCATTCAAGAAAAGTATAATGAAGAACATCATATAACTCCACAAACTATTATCAAAGAAATTCGTGATGTAATCAGTAATACCGATACAGGTAAAGAAGAGAAGCCTAAGAAACTAAGCAAGAAAGAAATTGCTCATAATATGGAAATAATTGAACAAGAAATGAGAGAAGCTGCTAAAAACTTAGACTTTGAAAGAGCTATGGAATTAAGAGATATCTTGTTTGAAATGAAATCAGAATAGGAAAATCTATGAAAAAGTATCGAAAAATATACATTGAAATAACCAACAACTGCAATCTTCATTGCAGTTTTTGTAGTGAAGTATTAAAGCCAAGAAGAAACATGACAATAGAAGAATTTGAAAAAATCTTAAAAAAGATAAGACCATATACCGATTATATTTATCTACATGTTAAAGGAGAACCGCTTCTTCATCCGAATATTATAGATTTTCTAAGATGCGCCGAACAATACAACCTAAAAGTAAATCTAACTACTAATGGAACTTTATTAGAACAATACGCAAAAATGTTATCTAAATGTTCAGCTCTAAATAAAATAAATATTTCCCTTCATTGTGAAACGAATGATGAACATTATTTAGATAAAGTGTTTAAAAATGTAGAATGCTTTTCCAAAAAACAAACCATTGTCTATCGATTATGGACCCTAAAAGAGAATGGTTTAGATGAAAAATCCACAAAAACTGTGGAAAGGTTAAAAGAATACTATCATTTATCCCCAGAAATAGTGGAAAAAATAAAAACCAAGAAAAACATTTCCCTCAGAGATAATATTTATGTGGATAAAGATATAGAATTTGCCTGGCCTAAAATAACTTCCCACAAAAGTTGTGGATACTGTTATGCTCTAAAAACTCATATAGCAATATTAGTAGATGGAACAGTGGTTCCATGTTGCCTTGATTCAAACGGAGTAATTCCATTAGGAAATATCTATCATCAAGAATTATCAGAAATAATAGAAAGCGAAAAATATCAAGAATTGTTAAAATCATTTCAAGATAGGAAACCCACCAATCCCTTATGCCAATCTTGCACATTTAAAGAACGCTTATAAATGTAAAGTAAGAAAAAAGAATTGAAATTATCTTGAAAAAGAAAAGAGAATACTATATCTTTAAAGTAGAATAGTGAGGGATTCTTATGAGATGTAATAGTTGTGGAACAGATAACAACAATGGTCAAAGATTTTGTAGAGCCTGTGGGACTCCATTAGAAAATCAAGTGGCTCAACCACAAATGACTCAATCGATGCAACCAGGTATGAACCAAAGCATTCAACCACAAATG
>CAMNHK010000016.1 GCA_946539445.1 uncultured Caryophanales bacterium | reverse complement strand
TGCTTTTTTAGCATTAGAACGCATACGTTTTTTAGCACTTTTAATATTTGGCATAATCTCACCTCACTTTTGTAAACAAGTTCATTCTACCAAAAAAAATGAAAAAAAGCAAATAAAATCGTGAATTTTGTAAATATTATGAGTGGTGAATTTATGAAACAAAATAGAAAAGAGAAAAAATCTCTTCGAACAGACTTATTATTAGAAAAAAAAGAAGCCATGAATCGGAATGTTCAAGAAGAAAAAAAGGGCAATATTATCATAAAAAAAAGTAATCATCATAAAAACCAGTACTGCACCATTTACTTTCCAAACATCGAAAGAAACAAAGACTATTATTCATTAGAAAATATCCTAGTGGAAGAATTAAAGGAAATGTTAGAGCCACAAAAAAAAGATAAATTCTTAATCATTGGATTAGGCAATGAAAAATGTACTCCAGATTCTCTAGGCCCTTATACCATAGAAAGAGTTTTAGTAACCAGTTATTTATTTTCTTTGGGAGAAGTAGAAGAAGGTTATAGTAATGTCTGTAGTTTCACTCCTAATGTAATCGGAAATACCGGAATAGAAACTGCTAAAATTATCAAAAGTATCATCGAAGAAACCAAAGCGAATAAAGTGATTGTAATTGATTCTTTAAAAACAAGTTCCCTTTCAAGACTATTAAAAACCATTCAAATTACCAATGAAGGAATTACTCCCGGTAGTGGCATTTATGATAATCGAGAAGAAATCAGTAAAAAAACAATGAAAGTAGATGTCATTGCGATTGGAATTCCCACGGTTACCGATTTAGAAAGCATTATAAAAGAAGAAAAGAGTAAAACCGTTTTAAAAGAGAATATGATTATTACACCAACGAATATTGATTATATGATAGAAAAATGTTCTACTTTAATCGCCAGTAGTATTAATAAATGTCTTCATCCCAACTATATCCGACAAAATAAATAAACTAGATTTTTTATACTAATACTGGTGATTGGATGAAAAAAGAATTTAAACCCAAGAAGAAAAGAAAAAAAAGAATTCTACTATTTTTGCTTTTGGCCCTAGGAATAGGAGTGTTCATAAATCAAACACTCGAAAAATCAAAAATAGAGATGAAAGATCAAGAATTAGTCTCCTTCATAACCAATAATACTTATCCCAATAAAAGAGAAACCTTTTTAAAACAAGTCGTTCAATCGACTTTATCCAAGAATCATCTAGAAATACTCCAAGAAACGTATCAAGAAGAGATGAATATTCCCCTAAAGAAAGAAGAAAATCCTCCTCAAATATATTTATATAATTCCCATCAAACCGAAGAATATGCCGCCTCTAACTTTGCCGAATATATGGTAGTACCAACGGTCCAAATGAACAACTATATTTTAGAAGATATTTTAGAGAAAAATGGCTACGGAGTCATAGTAGAAACAGCCTCTATAAAAGACATTTTAGCGAATAATGGTTGGAATTATAGTGGAAGTTACTTAGCAAGTAGAACTCTCTTAGAAAATGCGATTATCACTCATCCCTCTCTTACGTATTTCATCGATATTCATAGAGATAGTCTGGAAAAGAGAAGAACAACAGTCACGATTGATGAAAAAGACTATGCCACGATTTTATTCATTGTAGGTTTAGAAAATCCTAATTATGAAGAAAATCTACATTTTACAGAAACCATCGAGAAAAAAATACAAGAAAACTACCCAGGATTATCCAAAGGAATTTATAAAAAAAGCGGTCCAGGAGTAAACGGAGTATACAATCAGGATTTTTCTCCCCACACAATTCTAGTAGAAATAGGGGGATATCAAAATACAACTTCCGAAGTATTAAATACCAGTATTGCCTTTGCGAAATGCTTCTTGGAGGTTCTTCATGAATAAACTATTACAAGTTCTATTTTGGATAACCATAGTTTTCTTTTTCTCTTTATTTTTTAGTAAATATAATAATAATTACTATGAGAATAAAAAAATATTAACCGAGGAGGCTATTCACACGTTTGAAGAAGACCTAAAAGCTGGGAAAGAAATCAATCCTAGTAATTATCTAATAAAAGAGAAAAACTACAATAATACAGCGTCTAAACTAGGAAGAAAAGCATCTTCTTGGATTGAAAAAGGATTTCAAAAAATACTGAAAATAATGATGAACTATTTAAATGAATTACAAGAGTAAAATAGTTCTTTTTTTTTTCAAAGAACTATAGTATAATTTATATAGAATAGGGTATTGAGGTGCGTTATGGGAGATCAAACAATAGTAGAAAAATTTTTAACAGAACTAGAACATCTCTTCAGCAAGCAAGAGGAGCAACTAGAAGACTTAAATGAAAAAGAAACGAACTATCAAATTGTTCAAGATTTGTTAGCGGTTTTAACCGTGTCTAAAATAGCTTTCTTAGAAGGAATTGTGGCAATGCCAGAGAAAGAAAAGCAAAGTCTAAAAGAATTATTAACGAATATCTTTTGTGATGAACGATTTGTGAATCAAGTGTTTGCAGAAATTCAAAATCTATATTATTTAAAAGAAGCCAATCTTTTAGAAGAACCAATTGTCGCCCCTCAAAGAGAACAAGCCGAAGAAACCATTCAAACCCTACTAAATAGTTTATTAGATTATACAAAAAAATATAATCCAACCGAAATAGCCAGAGGAAAAGAAGAAGCAGAGTCTTTTATTGAAAAACTGGTGCAAACAGGAGATGCTTTCACGGATGGAAAACTAGATCGTCCGATGGAAGATATTGATTTCTTAGAAAGAATTTTAGTAGATGTTGATCTAACGGAAGAAGAAAAATTCCAATTGTTAAAGAAAGTTTGGTTGGAAAACGTTGCCATTTATCAAGAACTTTTGAGTCCAAAGAAAACAATACAAATTGAAATCGAAGGAGCTAGTGAAGAAGTTCGGGAAGAAACCGATGATCGAATTCAAAAAAGAGAAAGAGTCATTACCCAAGAAGAAGAAGAACAAATTATGGAACTTCTAAGAGATGGGGATACTCTTCAAAAATTAATTCATATTTTAGATGTAGAATCCTTAAAATTAGTCGATTATACGCAAATGGATAAAAAGGATTTAGAAGGAATCATAGATCTAGCCAAAGATGAAATCATGACAATTTTATATGAAGAAAAACTAAGTCCCAAAGAAGCCTTAAATCGTTTCTTTGAACAAAATGATCAAAGAGAAGATCAAGCCAAAGAAATACTAGATAAAATATTAGATACAACCCCTCATGAAATCTTAATGAGAGAAGAACAAAAAGAAATATCTCAAAGAGCCGAACAATTTGTTCAAAGTGAAAAAAATGACTTTGAAAAACTATCTTATTCCGAAAGAAAAATACTCGATAATTACATTAGTGGACTATATCGCAATAAAGCGGCTCGAATTACGATGTATAAAAGTAAAACTCCGAATTTGGATAAGTCTCAGATTCGCCTAGAAGCAGCCTATGAAATGAATTATTTCTTGAACTTATTACGTTCTCTAGATATTGACACGGAAGAAGACTATTTATTAGCATCTAGAATTTGTATCCGCCTACAAGAAATAGAAGAAAGCTACCAAGAAGTTACCAAAAATACCAAAAAAGATTTTATTCCAGAAGTGGAAAAAGACCCAGAAATCTTTTTCTTACCAAAGAATCCTGCTAAGACATTTTTTGAAGAAGATATTCAATTAGATTCCGATAATAAAGGAATCAGTAAAACTTATTATGGAGGAATTGAAGATAGTCTAGAGCAATTGGAATCTACTGGTCCAGAAAAAACGAATGTAACTCGTGGTACTTGGAAAAATCTTAAAAACCTTGGGGTAAAATACAAAGAGGGTAACCGCACGGGCATCTTTTATGTACCAACCGGGGAAAAAGATATGATTGTAATTGGAGTTGGTTTCATCAATGGTCGAGAAGATAACTTTAAAGAAGCCGATGATAGAGTAAGATTAAATGAAGCAAAAATTCAACAAATGAAAGAAGATTTAACTCATAAAGAAGAACGTTTGATTTATCAAAGACAAGCATCTGCCATTCGTAAACAATTAAAACACGCCTATAAGAAAAAAGAAGAATTAGACAGAATGCTTTCGAAAGAACCAGAAGAGTTTACTTATCAAGCAGGACAAAAATAGAAAGGAAGATATTTATGGCAGAAGAACAATTTACCTTAATCATGATTCTAAAAGAAGTCATATCTAGTTATGAACAAAAATTAGAAGAACTCAAAAGAATAAATGTCTCTCCACTAGCAAAGCAAAAAGAAGAGATTGCCAAAGTAAAAGAAGATTCCTTTCAAATAATTGATTTTGATATGAATCAAATGGAATCCATTCTACAAGAATTACAAGTTTCTCCAGAAGAAAAACAAAAAATTATGAATTATTTAAGATCCATTCAAACTCTTCTTCGACTAAATCGTGATAAGAAAACAACTTTTATGATTCAACCAGGGCAAATGGAATATGTTCAAGAATTATTTGAAAAAATAGATGAATATGCCAAAGAAAGAACAGCAAAAGAAAAAGAAAGCATGCAAAGTATTGGAAAACTATCCAATCATTGTGAAAAATATAAAGAATTGCTAAGAACATTAGAAGATAAAGATAGTACAACCTATATTGATGATTCTGATTTAATCACAACCTTAATGCAAGAATGTGATTTATCGGAAAAGACCAAGCAAAGTATTTTGATTAGTCTAATGAAATATAATAAGAAAGTATTTCAAAGAAATTTAGAAAATAAACAATCAGCGAAAAACACTCGAATAGAGGAAGAAGCATTAGTATCTATCTTACATGAACATAATTATGATTTTTATGAATTATCTCCCGCAGTTCAAGAAGAATTAAAGAATAAGGGAGATCGTAAAAATATCGAAGAAGTATTAGAAGTTTTAGCGAAATACTCTTTCCCTCGCTTGAACTTATCAAGAGAAGGACATAAATTAGCTTTATTACTAATCCATGGCAATAAAGATGTCATTGAAAACATCGTATTATTCAGTTCTCAAAGAGGAATAGCCCCAAGAGAGTTAATGAAAATACTACCATGTTTGATTCCTCAAGGAAGAAGAAAGAAAAGAACCAAAGAATCCATAAGTAGTAATGGAGCACTTCCAAATATTAGTGGAAGAAGCGATGATTACGTTAAAAATGTAGAATTCTTAGAAAAAGTAGGATTCCGAATGGATTATATCTATCAAAAATGTAGAGAGTTATTGGTAATGAGTCATCAACGACTTGTCAATAATTACAATGCTTTTGTAGACTATGGTTTTCATTTTAAGACCGATTCATTTGGAAATCTTTGCCATCCAGCCCTAACTTGTTTACTTTCGGCTAATTTTGCCGAACTAGCAGACCAGTTTATCGAAATATGTCCACAAGGACACGCTTATATTCAAAATAATATGAGCCGTCTAAATAATATATTATCTCCACAGGATATTGTATTTTATAATATCTATGCTTCTTATCAAACCAGTACCATAGAGGGAGAATTCCAAGTAGCAGAAGGACCTTTTGTAAATCGAAATTCTCAAAAACCAATGTTAAGAGGAGAAATTACTCGTTATCCAGGTAGTGGGTATGAAAGCATTGCTTACCGAGGAATCGAAGAGTCTAATAAAAAAGAAGCAACTGGAACCATTGACCTTCCAATCAAAGAAAAAGAAAAAATGGAAGAAGCCGTTCAACAATCTTTGGAATCTGAAACAGAAATTAAAGATATCATAGGGGATGAATTAAAAGAATTAGATCCGTACATTGATCCAGAAGATCCAGTCCGTTACAATCTAGGTGGTATTATGATTTCTCGTCCAAAAGTAAGAAGAATCTATAATATCTTAAAAACGTACGGATTCGATCAATTAGAAGATAGTTTATTATATGCCGTTACTTACAATTCCATTATGAATCAAGAAGAATTTGATCGTGTAAAAGAATTGTTGAAAGGAAGGTGGAAATAATGAAATTTCTATTAGAAGAAGGATTCTCGCAAGAATTAATTGATAAATTAATTTTAAAATATGACGAAGGAATCCTAGATATCTTTCAAATTGAAAAAAATAATGTTATTGATAATATTCGTTATCTAAAACAATTAGGAATTAAGAGATTAGAAGAACTTATCCTTTTCCGCATAGAACTCTTTACCAAAGACCCAGAAGAGATAAAAGAAGCCTTTGATAAACCAAATTGGAAAGAAATAGTAGAAGAAATAAACGAAGACGTATTAAATATCGATAAAGTATAAAAGTGAATAAAGCTATTCACTTTTTTTTAATTTTGTGATATAATATAGCCAATTTTAAGGGGGAGCGTTTATGAATACTAGTTATCCAATGGTAAACATATCTTTGAAAACACTCATTCGTGAATGCGCAAACGATCCAAGATTACAACAAGATATCTTTCAAGACTTTTCTCTTATGAATCGAGAAAACGTTCACGAAGTATTTAAATACAAAAAATTTAATTATGATTTTACGGATTATGTCACTTGCTACAACGATGGAGAACACGTCATTGGCTATATTCGTCCTAGTTATGATGAATTTGTATATGCCATTGCTAAGTTTTTAGGAGCCTCTATCACAAGCACAAAAGACGAAGAAGAAGTAGATCGACGTCTACAAGAAAGATTGGAACGTCTAAAAGCAGTATCTTCTGAGATGGAATTATTAAAAGAATTTCCCTATATCCATCAAGATCTTGTACAAGGAAGAAGATACATTCAAGACTTAAAACGAATGAGACGATTGTCACCAGTAAACGAAGATCGCTACGAAGAAGAGGAGCATTATTATTACAGTTGTGCTTTAAAACAAAGATTTGATCGTTTTATGGCCACACAAATAGAACTATATAGTCGTTTTGTAAATCAAAGAAAAGAATATAAATCTCAAATTGAGACAAAATCCCACAACCGTTATATTCGTAAACACTTTAATAAAGATAAAATGGCTATGTTAGTTGTTCATGAATACTTAAAAATTTGTGAAGGTACCCAAGACATAGAAACTCTAAAAAAATACATAACTTGTATAGAAAAGTATTTTGCATCGGACTATGACAAACGAGTACAAATTCACTTAGACGATCAAAGTATTGTAAATTACTATAACATAGTAGTTCGCTATAATGGAATTAAAGCAAAAATGAAAAAAGAAGAGAGAACTATTGAGTGGGAATTAGTACCAAAAGGAAGAGATTTCCAAAGAGTATCAAAACCGCTTAGTTCCAATCCCAGACCAGAAATTTATAGTATTGAAGAGTTAGAAAGATTAAGAGCCAAAGGAAGACAAAAACAAGATTTCTATGAAAACTCATCTTATCTTGTGAAAGTAGTAGGGTTAGCCAAATATCGTGGATATGTAGGTTATATTTATCCCAATGGAGAAGTCCTATTAGATCGTGAATACAATGAAGATAGTCCAAGAACGGCTTATAGTAATGCTATTTATAATATAAAAGCCGTAGACTTTGAATCCTTAAGTCATCTAGATAAGACCATATTAAGAAATCATCCAAATGTAAAAAGAATTGTTCATTCAAAAAACTGGGAAACAAGAGCTAGAAAAATAATGGAGAAAGAAACTAGTAAAGAAAATAGGGAAGAAGCCATTCAATTAGTAAAAAGATTAAGAAATGAAAAAGAATAGGAAATCCTATTCTTTTTTATTGATATAATTCTTTCTTAATAAATTCCAAATTATTTTTCATAAGAGTAATATAATCATCTTTATTACTTCTTTCTTCATCCGTTATATTGTCAAGACGATGTAATTCGATAGCTTGTATATCTGGATTCTCACTTAATAGTTTTTTCGCATTATCATTCATCTCTTGTCCTCGGAACATAAAGATGTAATTAACAGTTTGATTTTTAATATAATCTTCGGCATCCGCTAAGGTCTTTTGACTAGCATCACTATCAATACAAATAACGGTTAAACCAAATTTTTCCAAATATTTTAAAGCACTATCACTTACAAGAATAATTTTATTATTGGTACTTTCAACGGCTAAACGATATTCTGCATCTAATTCACTTAATTGAATTTTTAATTCATCATAAGAAGAATCAATTTCTTTCTTTAAGAAAGTACTAGATACATATTCTTTTAAACTTAATCGTACATTTTGACTCATCATAAGAAGAGAAGAAGGATTTAACCATAATTCTTCTGGAGAATAATCTGTCTCCAAAACATAAGCTGTATCAATGATTTTTAAATCCGGATTGATTGCAAGCAAATCTACTGCTAAATTTCTCTCTTTTTCTAGTAGACCATTATATACAAATAAATCTTTTTTAGAATATTCATTCTTTTGTTTATTACTGATTTTATAATTTTCAATATCAACACCATCTGGATAGATAGAAGTAATCGTTGCATGTTCTCCATATAGATTCTTAACAACATACTCATTAGGATAATTCGTAACAATAATTTCAATATTATCCATACTATCATTGGTACAACCACTAAGAATCAATGGAAGGATTAATAAATAGATGATTAATAATAACTTTTTTTTCATAACTTCTCCTTTTTTAGTGGAACAGGATCATACCCAGATGAGCCAAATGGATGACACCGAAGAATTCTTTTTATAGTAAGAAAAGAACCTTTCCAAGCACCATAAACTTCAATCGCTTCTAGCGCATAATTACTACATGTTGGAAGAAAACGACATTGTCTATGACTAGAAAAAGGAATTCTTTGATAAAGACGAATCATTCGTATCAAGAACCATCTCATAGAACCACCATTATCATTTTACTATTATTTGCCTCTTTTTTCAACCTAAAAAAATGACTATCGGAGGAAGAAAAAACATGTTATAATGGTTACGGTGATGAAGATGGAAGAACTATTCCAAAAATTAAAAATCCATCCTAAAAATCTATCCTTATATAATGCAGCTTTCTCTCATAGTTCATATACCAACGAACATAAAGCAAAAGCCAACTATGAAAGATTAGAGTTTTTAGGAGATGCAGTATTAGATTTAGTAGTGGCCGATTACTTATTTAGGAATCATAAAGAAAGCGAAGGCGAAATGACGAAAGTTCGAGCAAGCTATGTATGCGAAAATGCCAACTATTGCTATGCTACAAGTCTAGGACTACAAAATTATATATTAGTAGGAAATGGAGAACAAAAAGAAGGAATCAAAAAAGCGATAGTAGCCGATATTTTTGAAGCATTGATGGGTGCTATCTACGTAGACTTGGGCTATGCAACGGTTCGAAAAGTCATACTAAATGTTATTGTTCCATATATTGAAGATCCAAACACCTCCTTCTTTAGTGATTACAAAAGTTCTCTTCAGGAATATGTTCAAACCGAACAAAAATCTTTAGAATATAATTTAATAAACGAAGAAGGACCTGCTCATGATAAACGCTTCACAGTTGAGGTTCGAATTGATGATATTATTTATGGAGAAGGAACGGGTACTAGCAAAAAAGAAGCCGAACAAGAAGCCGCTAAAAGGGCTCTAGAGAAAATGGTAAGGAAATAGGAGAGGGAACTCTTCTTTTTTTTTCAAAAAATGTCGAAAAGAATATTGCTTTTCTGTCAAATAGTCGATATAATAAAAATATCAAAATATAGTACAAGGTAGCATAGTACTTTTATTTTGGAATTAAGAAAAGAGGTAGGATAAAATGAAAAAAAGAACAGGAATTATAGTAATTCTAATTGCAGTATTAGCATTAGGAATTGGATACGCAGCTATGAGTGGTGTTACCTTAAACGTTGAAGGACAAGGAACAATTTCAGTAGATGATAGTAACTTCAAAGTTAAGTTCCAAGAACCAGCTACAACATCAGGAGATGGTACTATTGTTGCTAGCGTAACAGATGACCTTACAGCTGAGTTTACAGTCTCAGATTTTACAAAAGCAGGAGATAGTGCTACTATCGTGTACACTATTAAAAATGAATCAGTTGGAATCGCAGCTGACTTAGTTGCTCCATATATTGAAAATTCAAATGAAGATGATTTTACAGTAACAGCAACATTATCAAGCAATAATATTGCAGCTGATGGTACAGCAACCTTGACAGTAGTCATTACTTCATTAAAAACTCCAACTAGAAATGACTTAGAAACATTAGTAACTGTTAGTGTTGAAGCAAATCCAGCTGCATAATAAAAAAAATAAGGATAAAAAGTAGGTGAAAGGGTACATGAGAAAAGGCATTACAAAAAGTTATTTAATCGAAATTGTTCTAGTAACAGTCTTAATATTATGTACTCTTCTTCACTATACTAGTAACAAAATATTTACAGCAGTCCTAATAACAGGATTTGCCTTTGCAATCTCTTTATTGCTAAAAAGAGATCGTACCTTAAAAATTAATAAGAAAAAAATACTAACAATTATGATAGTATTTGCGGTATTTTATGTTGCAGCCTTTTATGTATTAGGTCTTTATACAGGTTTTTTTAATGCAACAGTAAAATTTTCCTTAAAAAACATTCTAACTTACATATTACCGATAACAATAACTATCGTATCGATGGAATACATCCGTAGTAAACTGTTAGAAGATAATTCCTTTAGCTCAAAGCTATTGGTAACGATTATAGGAACAATTGTAGATGTGTCCCTATACTTGAATACATACAATTTTAAGAACTTAGAAAGTTTTTTAGCCTTGATAGGGTTTATAACCTTTGCATCAATTGCCAATAATATGTTGTATACATATGTCAGTGAAAAATATGGAAAAGATCCAGTAATTGCCTACAAGTTAATTACTATGTTATACAGTTACATCATTCCAGTAATTCCCGACGTATACATTTACTTTCGTACATTCTTAAGACTAATATATCCATTATTGATATATTCATATTTAGAAAAGTTTTACAATTTGGATTATTATAAAGAAAGACCAAAAGAACTTCGAAAAGAAATTGTATCCCTTGTGATGGGAACAATATTCGTAGTATTTGTGATAGGACTAGTATCTTGTAGATTTACATATGGAGTACTAGTAATTGGATCAGAATCGATGTCCGGTAGTATCGATAAAGGAGATGTTGTTTTATTTAAAAGCAACGAAAAAGAAATCCATGAAGGAGATGTTATCGTCTTTCAAAGAGATAATATACGTGTCGTACACCGTGTAGTCGCCGTAAAAAACATTAATGACGAATTTCGTTATTATACAAAAGGAGATGCCAATCCATTAGAAGATGATAAGTATGTTACTGAGGATACTTTAATGGGAAAAGTCTTCTTAAAAATAAAATATATTGGATGGCCATCCTTATGGTTAAGAAATTTGTTTAAATAAAGAGGGATTGAAAATGGATAAGAAAGAAAGTATAAGAAATACAGAAATTAAGAATTTAATTTTGATGGTAATTGTATCTGCCATGATTGGATTGGCTGCTTTGACTTTTTATCTAACAAGAGATAAATCAAAGTATATTACATACAATGAGAATAGTAACGTAGACTACAAAGTATATCTAAAAGATAATGAATTTTATAATCAAGAATTTTTAGATAAATCTGAAAAAGATAAAGGCTTTGTAGCAAGCTTAATCGAATCTATATCTGCTAATTTCAAATATAACTTAGATTTTTCAGAAGATATAACCTATAAGTATTCTTATCGTATTACGGTAGAAGCAGACGTGGAAGATGAACGTAGTGATAGTAATATTTATCATTTCAGTGAAGATCTAATTACCAAACAATTATCAATGGGAACAGGAGATATTAGTATTGATGAAATATTAAATATCAACTATGACCAATATAATAATATTGTTAGTAGATTTAAAGATATCTATGAATTAAATAATACAAGTGCAGTACTAAATGTATATTTATATGTCAATGTACAAGATATTGACAAAAGCACAACCACTGCTTTAACTGAGAAGAAAGTATCTAGTCTTACGATACCATTAACAGAAAAAACAGTATCAATAGATATTGCTAATAATGTAATTAACAATAATAATAATCGTCTTGAATTATCAAGACCAGCTGACTATACTTGGGTATTAGTAATTAGTTTATTCTATTTAGTAATTGCCTTAGTATATGCAATTTACTTAATCATTTATAGCCAAAGAACTAAAACAGCACAAATGATTTATGACAAAGAGATCAAGAGTATTATGAATAATTATGATTCCTATATTCAAAGAATCAATGGAACATATGATATTGGAACATCTCAAGTATTAAAAATTGAATCTTTCAATGATATGTTAGAAATTCGTGATACCTTAAAGCAACCAATCTTAATGCTAGAAAATGCGGAGAAAAATGGAACATTCTTCATTATTCCAGCAACGAACAGCATCATTTATACATATGCTCTTCGAGTAGTGGATATTAAAGCAAAGATGGATGGAAAAGAGGTTCCAACGTATGATATAACAGAAATTCCACACAAAGAATTCTTAAAGAATAAGAAATATACCGATAAGTTTATTAAAGACCAAATTACAATGACAACTTCTATGCCAAGAGTAGATGAGAAAAATATTGTAACAGGTAAAAAAGAAAGTGGAAAAGATTTATACGATCAATTAGAAAAAACAAGTAGTTTTGATATAAATGAAATCCGTAAAGCAGAAAGAGAATTAAAAAAGAAAGAAAAAAATGCAAAAAAAGTAAAAAAAGATACTGCTAAGAAAAAAAGAAAATCAACCAATACAAATAAAAAAACAAAATAATAAAGAAGATACGGAATAATTCTAAGGCAGATTGTCATTAGGATAAACGTATCTTTTTTGAAAGGAGAACTTATGAAACATAGAATAAAATGGAGAATCCCTTATATTTTTATAATTGTTTTAGCGGTTCTCTTTTTAGGAGTAGGTTATTCCCAAATGAGTGGAACTACTTTAACAGTAGCAGGAGACGCATCCGCTATTCACCAAAGTGGAGTCTATATTTCTGATATAGAATATGTAAGCAATAATCTAGCAGATGTAAGTAATTCAAAACTACTTACATTCTATCAAACTATGTTTTCTCATAAGATATTATTAGGAAATGATTTATCGTCGAATATTGTTTACTCTATGACAATAACCAATACTTCAGAAGAGCCCTTAGCATTTAATGGATTAATCTATGATCCAGAGTTTTACAGCAATCCAGATATTATTTGTGTAGCAGATTTAACAAATGGAACCATAATCCCTGCTGGTGGAAGTGTAAGCTTTCATATCACTTATCAATACGATCCAGCATTAACCAGTATAAGAGATAACTACCTAAATTCATATATAAATGTAGAATTAGTAGCTGCTCCAGAAGGATTATCCGATATTAAACTAAATGCTCCAGTTGCTTTTACAGCAAGTTATAGTGAAGAGGCAACCACTTGGTCAGCAAATGCCAATACAAATGGATATAATGTAAATAATCATACGTATAAATTAGCCAAATCCAATTATACAGGAAGCACAACTACCGCTACTACCATGACGCAAGATGCTTTATCATGGGTGGTATTGTCAAAAGATCCTGAGAACAACACGGTAACCATCGTTTCAACCACTCCTACAACTCAAAAATTGAGTTTAAAAGGGCAAGTAGGATATTTAAATGGAGTTTATTTGATGGATGAAATCTGTCAAAAATTATATGGAAATGGCGAAGGAATTACGGCTCGTAATATGCGCTTGGAAGATATTGAAAAAAGAATGCTTCGAAAAAGTGGTATTTCTACCTGGAGCGAAGATAACTTAAAAAGTATTATCCAACCATATAATACAAATGCTGTAGAATATGCATCCATTAAAACTGTTACATCAGTCAATGGTTCTCAACCATACTTTTCGGATGATATTGATGATAGAATCATTGTAAATATCACGGACTATCCAGTAGATTCAGCTATTGTTACAGCACCAATTCATAGAAATGATATGTATATTTCAGCAAAAAACTCAGTAACATTTAAGCAAAATCATTATAATATCTCTGCAGAAGATATGCATAATCTATTATCGGATGCCGATTATGAGTTATTGATCAATACCGATACCTACTTTATGGCAACTCGTACAGCAGGATATGTGGATGATGAAACATTAGGAGGAGTTCTTGGATTTGCAACAGCAGGTTCCACTTCCGGACTAAATGGAGCTGCAATAACCAATGTAGGAGTAGCCAGTCCAACGGGTGGAGATGCAGTTACCGTAAGTCTAAGACCCGTAATAACGATCGACTTAAATCAAAAAGAATACACCGTAGCAGCCGATGGAACAATCTCATTTAGTTAAAAAAGAAAAGAAATCTTTTCTTTTTTTTATTCTCTTTTCATTTCAAGGAAAAAGTGCTATAATGAGAGTGCTGTTTATTCGTTTGGTCAAAAAGAAAGAAAGGAGAAAAAATGAGTAAAATAAAAATATTTGCTTTAGGTGGTCTAAATGAAAATGGAAAAAACATGTACGTTGTAAAAGTAGATGAAAATATTTTCGTGTTTGATGCCGGACTAAAGTATGACAATGATATTAATTTAGGAATTGATTATATCATTCCCAATTTTGACTATTTAATAAAAAATGAAAAACATATAAAAGGAATCTTTTTAACCCATGGACATGATGGAAATATGGGAGCTGCACCAGATATTATTGAAAAACTTCCTAATATTCCAGTATATGGAACAAAATTAACATTGGAAATTGTGAAAAATGATATCGATCCATCGATTGTTCCTAATCCCAATTTAATTGAGATTAAACCACATGTAAAAATTGATTTTGGAAAAAATTCTATTTTCCCAATAAGCGTAACACATTCCATACCAGATGCTGTATGTTATGTACTATATACACCAGATGGAGCAATTGTATATACAGGAGATTTTACATTTGATTCTACGATGACAGGATCATACAAAACCGATATTGGAAAATTAGCTTATGTTGGAAAACAAGGCGTATTATGTCTTTTATGTGAATCTTTTTATGCCGATAAACCAGGACATACATCTCCACAAAATCGTGTTTCAGACTTTATTCGCGATGTTCTAGCAAAAAGTAAAGATCGAATCATTGCGACTATTTTTCCTGCCCATTTTTATCGAATTCAAGAAGTATTTAATGAAGTATCCAAAACCAAAAGAAAAATTGTTATTATGGGAAAACCTCTTCAAGAACTAATTCATAAAGCTTTAGAAGAAGGATACTTATCGATTGATCACGATAAAATAGGAACTCTTGCAGACTTAGAAAATAAAAATTCTGTAGTATTAATATCCGATGAAAAAGAAAAACCATTTGCGAATCTAGAACGAATCATAAATGGCTTTGACAAATACATTACCATTCGAGAAACAGACACGATATTTATTACAGAACCATCTTATGCTGGAATTGAAAAAAGACTAGCAACCATCATGGATGAAATTGCTATGCTAGGAGCTGACGCTATTAGTCTTTCTAGTAAAAAACATTTACTTCATCATGCATCTCGTGAAGATTTAATGTTAATGATTGACTTGATGCAACCAAAATATTTCTTTCCAGTAAAAGGGGAATATCGCAATCAATATGCTAATGCAGAAATTGCCGAAGAATTAGGAATTCCAAAAGAAAATATTCTTTTAAAATTAAATGGAGATATCGTTGAATTTGAAAATGGCGAAATGGTAGAATCTTTTGAACACATAGAAACCGATCAAATCTTAATCAGTGGAACCAAAGGGGGAGACGTAGGAGATTTAGTACTAAAAGATCGTGAAATGTTAAGTGAGAATGGAATTGTGATTATCAGTTGTACGCTTGATAAAACAACGAAAGCTATTGTTGGAGGACCAGAAATTCTAACTCGTGGATTTATCTATGTAAAAGAAAGCCAAGACTTGCTGGAAGAAACCAAACGTATTTCCAAAGAAGTCATTGAAGATACTATCAAAGAAAATGGTAATAGAGTAGACTATGCGAAAATAAAGAATGATGTAAGAGATGTACTAGGCAAATTCTTCTATCAAGAAACAGAATCAAAACCAATGATTATTACTGTTATACAAGAAGTATAGAAATAAATACTTCTTTCCTGTCTGGGTAGTTAAATGGATATAACGGAAACCTCCTAAGTTTCAATTACGGGTTCGATTCCCGTCCTGGACACCATAATAATGAATACATAAAGATATGGAATAAAAATTGAGAATGATTTGAGGAGAATAATAATATGAAAATACTAAAGAATCGTATGAAGAGTGAACTAAATATTCGTACCGAAAAAGATTTTCCAAAAAAAGGAATTGAGTTTATTGATATTACCCCTATGTTTATGCAAATAGAAACCTTGGAAGAAATGAAAAAACTCTTTCAAAAAGACATAAAGAAAAAGGAAGTAGACTATTTAGTTGGGCCAGAAGCAAGAGGTTTTATTCTAGGGTCAATGGTTGCTTCTTCTCTTCATATTCGTTTTATTCCAGTCCGTAAAAAAGGAAAATTACCCCCTTCTTGTGTAGAAGCAGAAGTAACTTATCAAAAAGAATATGGACTCGATCAACTAGAACTACCAAAACTAATCAACGATTCTTATAATAATAAAAAATTCTATATTATTGATGACATCTATGCAACCGGAAATACAATGAAAGCAATCAAAGAAAAAATAGAAGAACTAGGAGGAGAAGTAGTAGGAGAAGGCGTTATCATTAACATTTCCGAACTAAATGATAATAAAAATCTATATTCTTTATTAGAAGTAAAAGAAGATTAAGAAATATAAGATTTATATTTCTTATTTTTTTTCAAAAAAGAATATGATAGAATGAATGTAGTGGGGGAATTGGTATGAAGTATTTTCAAAAAGGAGATATCCTGTTAACCGATTTTGATGGAGTAATTCTGGATTCGCAAAAACACTTTGAAGAAGCCATGAAGGGAGAAAAAGATTCGGATAAATGGACCGAGTTTTTGAATGGAATAAACTGGAAAGAATTTATTCGGGAATGTGACTTTATTCCAGGAGCCATCGAAACCTTTACCGAATTACAAAAACTAAAAATTCTTAGAGGAATTATTACTAGAATTCATTCTTTCGAAGAAGGAAAAGAAAAAGCCATTCTTCTAAGAGAAGTTGGAATACAAGTACCAATATACTATACATTATTGAATCAAAAGAAAAGCCAAGTTTACATTCCAAAACGTAAAATTATCTTATTAGACGATCATGAAGACAATTATGAGGAGTGGGAACAAAATGGTGGAAAATCAATCCTTTTCAATGAATATGAAAAATCAACTGAAAAAAGAAATGTAAAATCTCTGTACGAATTATTAAAATAGTATTTTAAAATCAAAAATAGAATGATAAAATGTATAATAGAGAGTAGGTTGATGATATGAGAGATATCAAAATAAAACAACTTAGTCAATATTTTTAAAAACGACGCTATCAGTGCCGTTTTTTTTGTGGGAGGAAATATGGAAAGAATAGAAAGTGAAGAAGATACAAAACAAACAGAATATTCAAAAGAAACAATCGATAAATTACTAGACTTTATTAAAAAAGAAAAAAATATTCAACAAGTGTCTTCTGCCTTAGAGTTAAGTCAATTTGAAATATTAGGCTTAGTTCATGACTTAATTGATAGTGGTGTTAATATCATTGTAAAGGAATATGACGATGGATTTCATTTACTAAATCAAGGAGATCCAATTACCAAAGATATTGGACAATTTAAAATGGAAACCGATGAGAACAATGAATTCAAGTTTGTCGCCATTGCCGACACTCGACTTGGATCTAAATCGCAACAACTATCAATTTTACATGATATTTATCGAAAAGCCCAAGAGATGGGAATTCATAATGTTATAGTATGTGGAAATATCTCAGCTGGTTTAAAACCAATGACAGATACAGAATCCAATTTTATTGATGATACCCAAGCTCAAATTGATTACATCGTTGCTAATTATCCAAAATACGAAGGAATAAAAACATACTTCATTTCCGGAAAATTAGATGATAAACATCTTTCTCAAAATAGTATTAATATTGGAAAAAGAATTGCCGAAGCTAGACCCGATATGATTTATTTAGGAGAAGATGCCTGTGATATTAATCTAGATCGAGTAAAAATGCAAATCATGAGTTCTAAATTAAGTAAAACGTATACAGCTTCTTATAGAACGCAACAAACAATTGATGCTTATCGTAGTGAAGATAAGCCAGATATCTTATTATATGGTGGACTTCTACAAATGGAAAAATACAATTATCGAGATGTAAAATGTATTTCCATTCCAAGTGTTTGTGCTACCGATAAAGAAATGAAAACCAAGCGTTATGCCAATACCATTGGAGCTTGGTATGTAACTGTAAAACTAAAAGATAATGGAAAACTAGATACCGTAACAGCAATCGATTCTCCTTACTATATAACGAATAAAGAAGACTATAAAGGACCAAGCATCATACCACCAAATAGTAAAAAACTTCCAGATTTAAGTAATGCTAGTGTCCAAACAGCCTTAAAACTATTAAAGTATGTTCGTAATGGTATGTCGATCGATACATTTATGCAAAAGTTCCATATTAGTTATAAAGAACTACAAGGATTATTATTAATCTGGGAACACTGCAATAAGAATATAGAAGTGGTAATGGATGGAAACGAAATGGTTTTCAAAAAGAATTCATTGAAAAAAGTTTCCCTAAGTAAACCAGGCATGGATCAATTAAAAGAAAATGAAATATTGGTAGTTTCCGATACTCACTTTGGTAATAATCATAATCAATTGCATTTAGTAAATGAATTATATCAAGAAGCTTATAATCGAGGAATTCAAACCGTATTACATGTAGGAGACATGACCGATGGAAATTATCCAAATCGTCAAGAAAATCCAAGATTACAGTTCTTACATGGATTTGATGAACAAGTAGGATATGTAGTAGATATGTATCCAAAAATTGATGGTATAGATACATATTATATTTTGGGAAGTCATGATGAAACCCATTATAAAAATGGACAAGCAACGGTAGACTTCTGGTTAGATAGATGTCGTCCAGATATGCACTTTTTAGGACAAGATAGTGGAGAAATCGTTATCGACAAAGTAAGATATGTCCTAGATCATCCAGGAGGAGGATCGGCTCAATCTACCTCTTATAAGCCACAAAAGAGAATTGAAATATTAGAATCTCATAATAAACCAAAAGTATTATTAATTGGTCATTATCATAAGAGTTATGCTTTTGTATATCGAAATGTCCAATGTATCCAAGTTCCAGCCTTATGTGGGAAAACACAATTCCAACAGAAACAAGGATTGATTAATAATATGGGTGGATATTTCTTAAAAGTTTATTCGGATGATAAAGGAAATATTCAATATCTAGAACCAGAAGAAATTGTTTATGGACCAGATGATATATGGGATGAAGCTGGAAAAGATAAAAAGAAAGTAAAGAAACTAGAAATCAAACACGGAATTTATGAATAAAAAAAACGACTCATCAGTCGTTTTTTTATGCTTGTGTAAATAACTTATCTTTATAGATATATACTACTACAATGGATAAACCAGCGGTAAGAACAATAATACCAAATATGAGAATTGCTTTAGCAGAGAAAGCAGCCGTATCAGGAACACCTGTAATGCTTTCAGCTTGTGCTTTCTTTTGAGCATATAACTTACGATATTCTTCGTTGGTATTTGCAAGTACTTGTTCTTCTTTGGCTTTGGCTAGTAAAACTTGAATAGGAACACTCGATTTACCATCTGTACCTAAACTAGTAGTAACGGTTGCATAGATTGGTTCAAAGCTAGAATTAAGTGTTTTATTAATATATCCTTTATCCATTCCATATTGAATCATAGATTTTATATAAGTAATTTTATTGGAATCAGTCTCAGCCATATAAGTAACTCCAGCAGAACCAAATATAGCAGAAATTCTATCACGAGCAGCCTCTAAATAACTAGTTGTATCATTCTTTGTAAATTCCGGTATATAGAATACTGGATAAGAATAAAACTTAGAGTTAGGAGCGAAGTAATAAAGCACATCATCATAGAATACATATAAATAAGGAATATCATCACAAATATTGGAATGAGGTAAAAACTGATAGTCAAATGGACCAACTCCAGCTGCTGGTAGAGTAGAATTATCGTCACCATAATCTGGTTTGCCATCATCAGGACGATAGGCAATAGCGGAACAATAAGCACGCCCCCAATATTGTTTATAAGTAATAGGATCGGTTAATTTTTGTTTTACGTTAGGGAAAGATTCAATAGGATTTTCATCATCATTTGTGGCAGTAACATCTTCTTTTTGATGTTTTATAAGTAAAGTATCCATATATAGAGCATCCGGTATACTACGAATAAACTCTAATACTTTTTTTCCTTTTTCAGAATCATAGGTTTCCCATTCTACATCAAAAGTACATTTTTCCCCTTCGTGTACATAAGCGTGGGTTTCTTCGTCCTGAGTAGTATTAGTAGTTAATTTACCATCTTTAATATATAAATCAAATTTCGAATAATCACTATTAAATAAAGTGGGGAAATCCGCATAATCAATAATCTTTCCAAGGGAGATAAACTCATCATCCATACGAGTAAGGTATTCATCTTTGGTAATATGAAGCTCATCCGTTTCTTCCGTAACGGACTCAATCTGATTAGGAGAGATAGCACTAATTTTTATCTTTCCATTATTATTGGCCGTTTTAAAAGCCGCACAATCTTCTGCTGCAAGAACATGGAAAGGAAGAAATCCTATTCCAATCAAAAATAATAAAATAAATTTTTTTCTCATTCAATCACACTCTTTCTACTATATAGAAAATCGTATCACAGTTTCCTTTTTATTACAATGAAATGAACTCTAAAAATTGTTAATTGACAGTGACCAAAAATTGACAAAAAGTGTAAAATGTGATAAAATCTATACACATTGGATGTAGGGGGTCATAAAATGTCAATCAAAAACCTAAAAATAATAAAAGAAAAACTTATTCCGGTTCTTTTAGCCGGAAGTATTTCCCTAACGATGGCAGGATGCCAAGGAAAAGTAAAAATGCAAGAAGTATCTTTAACAGACTTATTATCAATCGAAGAAGTAAAAGAAGTAACATTAATGGATGAATTGTTAGAAAATAATTCTTTGATGTATCAAGAGAAATCGTATTTAGAAGCCATTCATCAATTAGAAGAATATATGACTATGGTAGAAGAATTAAAATTCATAGACATGGAAGAAGTAAAAGACTTAAGACCATTATCGGAAGAAGAATATCATTCAGTAGAAGGAATATCTTTAGAAGACGTTCTTCTATTAAAAGAAATTGCGACTTCTCGTGGAAAAACTCTAAAAGAGGAAGAAGAAAGATTAACGACGATAAAAAAATTAGCTCATGTAAAAGAATACTGTAATAACTGGATTCAAGCAAACGGAAAAAACATTTGCCTAAATTTAATGATGGCCAGTGTAAAATCCTCTGTTGCATCAGAATTAGGAATTCCACCTGAAGAATATGCCACGATTAAAATTCCCGCACTCATGAGAGGAACATCCAACGGGCCAGAAGCGTATTATCTACAAGTAGGAGAGAAGAGTTATAAAGTTCCGGTAAAAGCTCATGAAATATGGAATACCCTAAATTATATTTATGAAGTGCAAAGTGCTACTTTAACGGATAAAACCGAGTTCGCAACTTACCGAAAAGCCATTAATTTTGCCAAAACAACCATGGCAGCTGGAGCAAACGTAAAGAACGGAAATATAGAAGCTCAATACGATGCAAAATATATAAAAGAGAATTATACAAAATAATTCTTTTTTTTTGGATTCTATTGTATAATGAAAAAAATGAGGAGGATTTATGAAAATAATTAGTGGAACACAAGTAAGAAAAGAATTATTAGAAAAATATAAAGAAACCATTCAAAAGAAGAATTTAAAAATCGGGTTAGCTATTATTCAATTAGGAGATAATGAAGCATCAAATACATACATTCGTAATAAATTAAAATACACTCAAGAAGTAGGAATTGATAGTCAATTAATAAAATTACCAGAAGAGACAACGCAAGAAGAATTAGAAAATCAAATCAAAGCTTTAAACAAAGATAAAAAAATTACAGGAATTATTCTTCAAAGCCCAACTCCGAAACACATTGACTTCACGAAGTGTGCTCGTCTAATTGCTCCGGAAAAAGATGTAGATGGTTTCTCAGAAGAAAACTTATTTAGCATTCGTGATAATCAAGAAAAGATTATACCTTGTACCGTAAAAGGAATCTTAAAACTATTCGATTATTATAAAATTCCATTAGAAGGAAAGAATGTTGTGGTAATGGGAAGAAGTAATATAGTTGGAAGACCTCTTGCCGATGCCTTAATCAATCGCAACGCTACGGTAACTCTTTGTCATTCCAAAACAGAGAATTTAGAAAAATTTACCAAACATGCGGATATTGTAATTAGTGCAGTTGGAAAAGCTGGATTAGTGAAAAAAGAAATGGTAAAGAAAGGTTTCGTAGGAATTGATGTTGGTATCAATATGGTAAATGGAAAACTAGTCGGAGACTTCACCAAAGAAGCAGGAGAAAAAGCCTCTTATATGACTCCGGTTCCAGGAGGAGTTGGTCCTATGACCGTGGCGATGATAATCGATAATTTAATAGAATTAAAAGAAAAAGAAAAATAGAGAAGATTTCTCTATTTTTTGTTATAATAAAAGAGGTGATAAGATGAAAACATGTTTGGTTCTAGAAGGAGGGGCTCTAAGAGGTATTTATACCGCTGGTGTCTTAGATGAACTGCAAAATACCGACATTAAAATTGATGCTATTATAGGGGTTTCCATGGGATCTTTAATTGCCGTCAATTATTTATCCAATCAACCAGGAAGAGCCCTTCGCTATAATTTAAAATATTGTAAAGATAAGCGCTATATCAGCATGCATTCCTTTCTAAGAACCGGGAATCTAGTGAATAAAGAGTTTGCTTATTATGAGATTCCAGATACACTAGATCCATTTGATTATGAAACTTATCAAAAATCCAAAACGAAATTATATTGTACCGTAACCAATGTAGAAAATGGAAAAGCCGAGTATATTGAGATTCAAGATGCCAAGGAACAAATTGAAGTACTAAGAGCTGGATCTGCCATGCCAGGAGTATCCAAAATAGTAGAAATAGATTCGAAAAAATATTTAGATGGCGGAATAGCAGATTCCATTCCGGTACAAAAAGCCATTTCCCTTGGATATGATAAAATAATAGTGGTACAAACAAGACCAAAAGAATATCAAAAAAAAGAAAAGAGCAAATCTTTTTCTTGGCTTTATAAAAAATATCCATATTTTCAAAAAGCCTTAGAAAATCGAAATAGAAATTATAATCAAACCTTAAAAGATATTCAATTATTACAAAAAAATAATAAAATTTTTGTCATTCAACCAAGTAAAAAGATACCAATCAAAAGAGTAGAAAAAAATCCTTATATCATAAAAGATCAATATGAGTTAGGAAGAGAGGATTTTAAAAACCTAGAACAAGAATTAAGAAACTATTTAAATAGAAAGGCGGGATAGTATGAATTCCAATGATGTAATGGAAAGAGAAAAACCATTTATCAATCAAATATGTGAAAAGTACCATTACGATAGTAATATCCAACATTTACTATATATTATGATTCCTGCATTTATTATAAAATATGGAGCGAGTAAAGAAAAACTAATCTTAAAAACCTTTGAAGAGATTCAAATTGTTATAAGTAACGAAAAAGACAAAATGGTAAAAGCCTATTATTCCAGCACTCCTAGAAAAATAGGAGATACATTCTCTACCAAGAAATATATGGTCATTCAAAATTATGAAAATATTTCCTTAGTAGATTTATTAGATAATTTAGTACATGAATTTAATCATGCCGTAAACTCTTTTCAAAATGAAATTAGAGAAACGCCTCATTACATATTACTTCGAACAGGATTAACGTATAGAGCCTATCAAAAAGAGGATTTAAGTTTCGTCAAGAAACATGATTCTTATATCTTAGAAGAAATCATTAACACCAAGCAAACTTCGGATATCATTAATATAATAAAAGGATTTGATCCAAAAAATTCTTCCGTTGCCAATACGATATATGCTATTAATAGTGAAACCGAACATCATTACAATTCCAATTCCTACTATCTTCAAAGTTATGTATGCAAAGAGATATTAAACAATCGAACCTTTATTTCAACCTTAGAGAATCTTCGCTTATCCGGAGAAGTCTATGATATTCAAAAATGGTTTGATAATATCGTAGGAAAAGAAGGAATGTATAAAGAATTAATCCAAAAACTACGAGAAGTATATGATTTAGAAGTAAAGTATAGTGAACAAAAAATATTTAAATCCATGACCATTCAAAAGATTCGTACTCTCTCTTCAGAGATTCTCCGAATTGTTGATAAATTCAATCATAGCGTGAATTATCGCTAAAAAGATATTTCAAAAAACATTGACGAAATATCTTTTTTCATTATAATATTCGTAAGGAGGTTTTCATATGGGAAAGAAATACATCGCAATGGTAATGGATAGACATTACGTAGGAGAAGACTCCTTTATCTTTAGTGCTAATCACGCCGTAATAGGAGAAGTGGATTTAGAAACAAGAAACTTTATCGATCGCAATGGAAATGAATATTTCCCAATGCTTGGCAAAGAATTATTAACGAGTCAAGTTCCCTATGCTTATTCCAATATCATTCCTCTAAGTGATCTACAACAAACACTAGGGGGAGAGATTGGCTTAAAAGATGCGATTAAAGAGTTTGAAAATCGTTGTAAAAAAATATTATTCTTTGTGGGAAAAGGAGAAAATGATACTTTATTTTATGTAACCTTAAATGTACAAAATATCAAAGATAGTGTCAATAATGTAGGAAGTCGTGTTCGCCAAGAAGAAGAATTATCGGAAGAAGACGATGAAGAGGATATGAAAGACGATATGAAAGAGTTGATTAAAAATATCGTAAATGGAAAGTATTCCTTAAAAGAATTAATAAAGATGAGAGATAATTTAAAACGAAGTGCGGAAGATTTAACGGAAGCACTTGATGTTCTAGATTTACAGATAGAAGCAACGGAACAAGGAAAATCCTTTATGACGTTACCAAGAGAAAAAGAAGAAGTAGAAGAAATAAAAAAAGAACAAGGTTTTATACCACCAGTAGATATAAATGACTTATTTAAAAAAGTGACCAAAACCTTAATTGCTCAAGATGAACCAGCTAGAAGAGTCATCGTAGAGATTGCTAGAAAAGAAATGGATGCTCGCAAGAAAAAAGAAGGTTTATTATTAACAGGCCCAACGGGAGTAGGGAAGACAGAATTAATGCGTTTGATAGCCAAATACTTGAACAAACCATTTATCAAAGTAGATTCTACTCAATTAACCATTCCGGGATATGTAGGAAGAGACATTGAAGAAGTATTATGGGAATTATATGAAAACTGTAACAAAGATTTGGAAAAAGCCGAAAATGCTATTATCTTTTTCGATGAAATTGATAAAAAAGGATCTAGTAAAAAATCGGATGTCAGTGGTCAAGGAGTAATCAATGTCTTATTACCATTTATTGAAGGATGTACGTATACCGCATCTCCTGATTCCAAACCAGCCAGTCCAAAAGTAAAAATCAATACCGAAAAAATGACCGTTATTTTTGGCGGAGCCTACACGGACGTTTATAAAAATCTATTAGAAAAAAATGGAATAGGATTTGGTGGAGAAGTATCTACTAAACCAAAGTACCGAAAAGCAACAACGCAAGATTTCGTAGAACATGGTATGATGACAGATGAATTTATGAGTAGGGTAACGGTCGTAAAATTAAACGATTTAGATGTACAAGATATTCAAAGAATTATGTTAGAGTCAGATGAATCGGCCATCAAAGTTCAAGAAGGAATCTTTAAACAGTTAGGAGTGAAATTAACCTGTGCTCCATCCTTTACTTCATCGATTGCGGAAAAAGCTTATAAAGCGAAAACAGGAGCCAGAGGAATTAAATCTGTAGTAGATAATAGTACCTGGATGGCTTTTGAAGAAATATACATGAATCCCGGACGATATGAAGAAGTTATTATGGATCAAGAAACCGTAGAAGATCCATCTCATTATCAATTAATAAAAAAAAGAGATAATTAATTATCTCTTTTTTTCTGCTTTAATAATTGCTTTAACTCTTTCTTAGGCATCAAATGATCTGGTTTTGCTTCTCCTGAATCAAAATAAATACAAGAACTTACACGAGACATATAATTCATAAAATCTTCTCGGCTTTTTTGGGATACCCCATCATCCATTGCTTCTAGTATTTTTCCTTCGCGACATTTTACAACATTTCCCATATAATAAAGAGCTTCTTCTTCACTAGGTAAAACAGCATTATAGTCGATGTTAATAAGTTTTCGCATAAAAGGATAGAATTCCGCATCTTCTTTCACAACTTCTCTTTGAACATTAGGAACCACTTTTCCATCTTGTAAGGAAAAACCATCTGCATATAAAACACGAATGATACCTTTATAGATTACAATATTCTTTGCCATAGACAAACTCCTCTCATGTTTGAGTATTATAAATAATTTTTCTAAAAATGTAAAGAATTTCCCCAAAAAAGTATTGCATTTTAAAATGAGATTTGATATTATTAATTTGTTAACTTGAAATGGCGAAGTAGCTCAGCTGGCTAGAGCGTTCGGTTCATACCCGAAAGGTCGGGGGTTCGATCCCCTCTTTCGCTACCAATTGCAATTATCTCTAACGGAAGTTAGAGTTTTTTTATTTAATAAACAAACAATCAATACGTACACAATTTTCTAAAATAAAAAGATATTTTTCTAGTATTTATAGAAATAATAGTATATAATGATGGAGTACTAGTTAACCTACACATCCTAGTATAAAAAAGGGAAGGAGAAAACAAATGAATATAATATATGGATTTATAAATATTATAGTAGTATTTAGCTTTGTAGTATTAATGGAAAAACTATTTAAAAAAGAAGGACTATATGTTTGGCTTAGCGTAGCAACAATATTAGCAAATTTAACAGTATGTAAAATGATTGATGTGTTTACTTTTACTACAAGTTTAGGAAATGTCCTATTTGCATCCACTTTTTTAGCAACGGATATAATGTCTGAAAAGTATAGTAAAGAAGATGCGAAAAAAGGAATATATATCAGTTTATGTAGTGGTATTATATTTATAATAATTACTCAAATAACACTTTTATTTATTCCAAGTGCTGACGATGTTGTGAATGATGCCATGAAAGTTTTATTTACAATTAGTTTTAGAACAATGGCAGCAAGTATGGCTATGTTTTTTATAAGCAATATGATGGATATTCATATCTATAATAAATTAAAAGAAAAGTATCCAAATAGACTATGGCTTAGAAATAATTTATCAACAATATTATGCAATTGTATAGAAAACTATTTTTTTAATACTCTAGCATTTATAGGAATATTTTCATTACCTGTGATATTTTCAATAGCGACAACTACTACAATTATAGAAATAGTAATTGCAATATGTGATACACCATTTCTATATATTTCAAAAAAATTAGGATAGTACTATCTCATACAATTTATGAAAAAATGCATCACATGTTATTTGCTATCAAAGAACATAGGAAACAAAAAAACCACAATTACAATGATTGTGGTTTTTCTATATTTTATTGGGAATTAAATTATCGATATAGGATAAAAGCTCTTCTTTACTATATTTTTCGTTTCTTGTAATCCATGTTATTCCAATATTGATTAATCCACCAGCATAAAATTTAACAACAATATCTAAAGGTAAATCAGAAACAATAATTCCGCTATTATATTTCAAACGTTCGGATACATCTCTCTCGATTACATCAATTAAAAAATCAATTAATATCCCATTCCTATTGTTCATGAGAATAGCACTGTAGGTTTCTCTGTTTTCATCAATATGAGTGATTAAGATATTGAGCAATTCCATTAGATATTCTTTTGAAAAAATAGAATTTTCATTATCTTTCAGTTCTTTTAAAAGAGACTGTTTTTGTTCTTCAAACAAATCCATTAATAAATCATATTTATCTTCATAATGAGCATAGAATGTAGATCGATTTATAAGAGATTCTTCACAAATATCAGATATTTTAATTTTTTCAAAACTTTTATGTTTCATAAGATTTAATAATGAGTCAAAAAGAATTCTTTTTGTTTTGATGACTCTTAAATCTGTTTTACTATGCATAAGACCACCTCTTGTCACAATAAATTATAAAACTATAACACCACAAAAGTCAAATAACATACAAAATGTATGATAAAAACACATATATATTTATAAAAGTGTTGGATAAGCACCATTTATACAGTGATAATGTGGTATTCTACAACGGATAGTAATAAAATGTATTGTCGAGGTGATGAAATGAAAAACTTTTCAAATTTTGTTGTAAAAAATAAAATAGTTATTTTATTGATAAGTTTACTAATGATAATTCCTTCTATATTAGGATATAGAGGAACAAAAACAAATTATGATATATTAGTTTATTTACCAAGCGATATTGAGACATTAAAAGGGCAAAATATATTAAAGGACGACTTTAATATGGGAGCTTTTTCTGTTTCATTAGTAGATAATAGTATTAGTGAAAAAGAACTGATAGAACTGGAAAATAAGATTCGAAAGATAGACTGTGTTACGAATGTCGTTAGTATTAATGATATTACCGGAACAGTTATCCCACTAGAAATGCTTCCGAAAGAATTACTAAAGCACGTGTCAAGTAATGATTCAAAATTATTACTTATCACATTTAAAACGGGAACCAGTGATGAAGAAACTACCAATGCTGTAAAAGAAATTGAAGAATTGTCTAATGCCATAAAAGTAGGTGGTATGAGCGCTATGGCTTTAGATATGAGAAAATTAGTAGAAAGTCAAACCTTTGCTTATGTGGCGGTAGCAGTTATATTTTGTTTAATAGTATTAATGCTATCACTAGATTCATACATAGTACCTTTTTTACTACTAGGAAATATTGGAATGTCAATATTGTTTAATATGGGTACGAATATTATATTTGGTGAAATATCCTATATTACCAAAGCCATAGCAGCAGTTTTACAACTTGGGGTAACAACGGATTTTTCAATATTTTTATATCATAAGTATGAAGCATCTAAAAAGAATAATAAAACAAATGATGAGGCTATGAAAGAAGCCATTAATGAAACAATGGTTTCAGTCATTGGTTCATCCCTTACAACGATAGCAGGTTTTTTAGCACTATGTACTATGAAATTTGGTCTTGGAAAAGATATCGGATTAGTAATGGCTAAGGGTGTTGTATTTGGAGTACTTACCGTTTTAACAGTATATCCGTCTCTCTTATTAATATTTGATAAACTCATTCAGAAAACAAAGCACAAACCATTATTACCAGAGTTTAAATTTGTAAAGCCAATTGTAATAAAAGGATATAAATGGATATTTATGATTTTCCTAATTCTAATAGTACCAGCTTATTTATCACAAAAAAATACGGAAGTATATTACAAATTGGATACATCCATTCCAGAGGATTATAATTATTCCATTGTTAGTAAAAAACTAAAGAATGAATATGGACTTATATCTCAGTCTATGATTCTTATTGATTCTAAAATGGAAAATACTAATTTTAATAAAATGATAGATGAAATCCATGAAATCGATGGAATTGAAAGTATTATTTCAACGAATATATTGAATCAGTATGGTATTTCAGATGATATAATACCAACCAAAATAAAAAACATGTTAGAAACAAAAAAATACAAATTAATACTAATAAACTCAAAATATGAAATAGCAACAGATGAGTTAAATGAACAAATTTTTAAAGTAAATAAAATTATAAAGAAATATGATAAAAATGCGATTTTAGCTGGAGAAGGGCCTTTAATGAATGACCTTGTAGAAATAACAGCAATTGATTTTAGAAACGTTAATTATGTTTCCATTGGAGTCATTTTTATTATTATGTTCTTTGTATTAAGATCACTTAGCTTACCTATATTATTAGTACTAGCAATAGAATTTGCAATATTTATTAATATGGGTGTTCCATATTGGCAAGGAAAAAGTATACCATTTGTATCTTCCATTGTGATTGGAACAATCCAACTGGGAGCAACGATTGATTATGCCATTCTATTGACAACAAAATACCTAGAAGAAAGGAAAAACAAGAAAGATAAAAAAGAAGCCATCAAAGCGGCGTTAAATACCTCAGTATCATCAATCTTTGTCAGTGCTATGTGTTTCTTTGCGGCAACTTTTGCTGTGTTTGCAATATCAAAAATTGATATGATTAGCTCATTATGTCTTCTTATGGCAAGAGGCGCCATAATAAGTATGTTAATAGTTATGTTTGTGGTTCCTAGTGTATTATTAATGTTTGATAAAATAATAACGAAAACAACACTAGGATTTAAGAAAGGATAGATTATATGAAAAAGATAATGAAAAAGTTTATAGCATATATTTTAATAATATGTGAATTATTTCAAGGAACGGGAGTGTATGCATTAACCAAAGAGGAAAATGTATATGTGAAATTAAAGGAAAATGGAGAAGTGCAGAGTACTTCTGTTATCGAGCATTTATGGAATTACAATGAAAATACAATTAATGATAAAACAATATTGAGTAATATAAAAAATGTGAATGGCAATGAAAAATTCACTCAAAATGGGAATGATTTAATATGGGAAACAACAGGTAAGGATATTTATTACCAAGGAACTTATAAGGAAGACTTACCAATTAGTCTCGATGTTAAATATTATTTGAATGGAGAAGAAAAACCCCTTAATGAAATATTAGGAAAAAAAGGGAATATAAAGATTGCGTTAACATACCATAATAATTCCTATAAACAAATGAATATAAATGGTATAAATGAAAAAATATATGTTCCTTATTGGATAGTAACAACAACTGTTTTAAACAATAAAGATAACAAGAATATTCAAGTAACAAATGGAAAAGTAATAGATAATGGTGTAGGTTCTGTTATAATGGCAATATCATCACCTGGATTAAGTGAATCCCTTAAACTAGAGGAATTAAGGGAAATGAATAAAGTAGAAATAATGTATGATACAGAAGCGTTTGAATTAAATTCTATTTATTCTATAGCTACAACTAGTCTAATGGATGATAATAGCATCAATTTAACGAGTGAAATAAATGATTTATACAAGAATATAAATTTATTACAAAGCAATATGGATAAGATAGTGGAAGCTTCCAAACAACTAAGCGATGGTACGAACCAAATGGATGCTGGAATTACAGAAGCTAATACTAAAATTCAAGAAGCAACAAAAAAATATCAATATTATAGAAATCTAGATCAAAATTCTATAAAAGAAGAAATAATAAAAATTGTAGAAGATAACATAAATAAGATTACTCCAGCCTTAGAAGAAGAAATAACCAACGAGGCAAGCAAATTAATAAAAGAAAACAAAGAAGACCTAGAAAATGCAGTAATTACTTCCACTAAAAAGAATACAAAAGAAGTAGTAGAAGAAGAAGTTAATAAAATTATTTCAGATTTAGATATAGAAAATATTATGGAAAAAACTATTAATAGTGATTTATATAATTTATTAAAAAATGATTCTGAAATAGAGGAATTAACAACGATTCTGAAAGATAATATAAGAAATGAATTACAGGAAATCGTTCTAAATGAATTAAATAAACTATATGATAGCGTCGATAATAATATGTCAGAAATTCAAAAGGAAGATATTACATTCATAGTAGATAATTATGGTCTAACAGAAGAACAGGCAAAAGAAATAGTTTATAAAATACAAGGAGATACATTAAATCAAGTAAAGAAAAATATAAACGAAAGAAATATATCAGATGAAATTATCAATGCCCTAAACGAGAATAACTATATCTCTACTTTAATAAATAATTATATAAATAAGTTAGGGGAAGAATTAAGAAAATCTTTAGAAAATGATACTGCGATTTCTGAATATTCAAATGAAATAAAAGATAAAATAATATCTTCTATAAAAAATGATCTAGAGAAAGAAGATATATATTTAAATATAGATGTGAAAAACTATATTTCTGAATGGATAAATCGAATCGTTGATGAAACAGCAAAAGATTTATCTAGTAAAAATACAGAAGACTATACGAATCAAGTAGTAAAAAATATTATTGAGAAACAATTTAGGGAAGAAAATGTAGATTCAAAACTAAGAGAAATATTGGATACTTTTAATAAGGATATAAATCAAAAAATAAATACATTGGACAATACCGTAAATACTTTGCAAGAATCCTTTAATAAATTAAATAGTGGTTCCAAGCAAATAGCAAATGGCATGGGAAGCTTGTCACTAGGATTAGATAGATATAATAAAGAAGGAATTAATCAAATAAATAGAATGGTCAACGGAGATGTTAAAAGTCTTCAACAACGTTTAGACGCTCTAAAAGAAATAAGTATGGAGAATAGAACAATAGATACTACTCCATCAGGTGCCTCTAACAGTTCTAAAATCATTTTCATGATTGATTCAGCCTCAAAACCAAAAGACACCCATGAGGATAAAACAATAAAAGAAACAAAAGATTCCATTTGGGATAAAATAAAAGGATTATTTAAATAAGAATAAATTTTCTAAAAAAGGACTACAAAAAGTCTTTTTTTGTTTGAAAAATAATTGCACATGAAAATAATATACTATATAATTAAGATAAGGATAATATCCTAGAA
>CAMNHK010000015.1 GCA_946539445.1 uncultured Caryophanales bacterium | reverse complement strand
TATATGTTTAGTGCAAGTGATGTAAAAGAATTAAGAGAAAAAACAGGAGCTGGAATGATGGATTGTAAAAAAGCTCTTGAAGCCTGCGAAGGTAATATGGATAAAGCTGTTGATTGGTTAAGAGAAAAGGGTATTGCTAAAGCTGCTAAAAAAGAATCTAGAATTGCTGCTGAAGGAATTACTGTTGGAGCTAGTAATGACAATGAAGCTATTTTATTTGAAGTTAACTGTGAAACAGACTTTGTTACTAAGAATGAAAAATTCCATGATTTAGTAAAAGAATTACGAGATACTTTAATGTTTGCGGATTGCAAAACAGAAGAAGAAGCAACTCAAGTAAAATTAGCCGATGGTAAAACAGTAGCAGAGAGAATTGTTGAAGAAACTGCTACTATTGGAGAAAAGATTAGTTTTAGACGTTTCCAAAGAATTACAAAAAAGGATGATGAAGTATTTGGTATTTATTCTCATATGGGAGGAAAGATTACTTCTATCGTTGTATTAAAAGGTGTTACTGATTTAGATGTAGCAAGAGATGTTGCTATGCAAGCTGCTGCTATGAATCCAATTGCTGTTAATCGTGATAGTGTTCCAGCTGATGTTATTGAACATGAAAAAGCAATGATTAAAGCCGAAATGAAAAATGATCCTAAAAACGAAAAGAAACCAGAAGATATTCTAGATAAGATGGCTACTGGTAAACTTTCTAAATTCTTTAAAGAAAACTGTTTAGTAGAGCAAGACTTTATTAAAGATTCTTCTATGACAGTAGAACAATACGTTAAAAATAACGGTGGAGAAGTTCTATCTATGGTTAGAATTGCTGTTGGAGAAGGTATTGAAAAGAAACAAGAAAACTTTGCTGAAGAAGTTGCTGCTCAAATGAATGCTGCTAAATAAAGAAGTAGAAATACTTCTTTTTTTAGTTGAAAAACTTTATGAAATATTTTGAATCTTAAGGGTTTTTTAATAATTATTGGATGTCGGAGGTATTTCGATTGTACATATTTACAAGAATAGCAAATAATTAAGTACATATTAATGTGTACTTTTTTTTTATTTTTGATATACTGAATATGATAGTAGGTGAGGTAAATGAGCAAAGATACAATTGAAAAAATAGATGAAGAAATACAAAATATTTTAGGTGAGGAAAAAAACATAAAAAAAGAAAAAAAGGAAAAAGAAGAGGCTGTTTTAGAAAAAGTTGTTGAGGATACCGAAGATACAAAAAAAATAGATTCTATAACGGATATAGAAGATAAAAAGGAAGTAGAAGAGGTAGTTGAGGAGAAAGTGGAAGAGAAAAAAGTCGTTCCAGAAAGAAAAGATTCTTTATCTCTTACGCAAGCTTTGATAGTTCCTAAAGAAAAAGAGGAGGACAAAAAAGCAAAAGTTAATATTTATTTACTTTTAGTCGGAGCTTTTGTTATTTTGTTTATTCTTTTGTTTGTTATTATTTTGGTTGTGCGTCAACATAATAAGCCAGTTTCTCATGATAGTGAAAAACATTATAGTAGTAGTGAACAAAGAGATATTATTACAGGATTTGGAGATACGATTCAAGGGCTTGTTGTTACTTACTATAATAAACAACAAAAACTTCTTACTTATGATGAAGCACTTGAACTTATGCAATATGATTTTGATGTTGTATGTAATGTTCACGAAATATATGAAGATCGTATGATTTATTTAGATGATTGTTCGATTGATCAACAATCTACTAAGTATTCTTATGGTACAAAAGAAGAGGAAACGGTGGAAGCCGAACCAGAAGGAACGATTCATGTTTATGTATCGAAAAAAAATAAGAGTGCTACTTTGGAAGAACCAAGTAACAAAGAAAATTATGATGATTATAGTTTTGTTATTACAGAATCTTATAGTAAATTGACTTTCTTAGGAGATAAAAATCCAACGTATGTATTCTATTACGATATGGATGGATTGGTTCATATGATCAATTTTAAGACCGGGGAAAAGGCATTAGAGTCTCTTGGGTATGATGCTATTTTACCAATTATGGTTGGTGATGAGTATGATCAAGAATATGTAGGTGTTGAAAAGAATGGAAATTGGGGATTTGCTAGTCTAAAAACTGGTGAGTTAACAGTGTCTAATAGATATCATTCTGTTATCGCAACTATTCCTGGTATGAAGTATTCAAAATATCATTTTATTGATACTTTAGAAGATGGAATTGTTCCTGTTTCAAATTATTATGAAGTTTATGGTGGATTTGCTGTTGATTACGGAGTTATTAACTATAAAACAGGAGAAGTAGTGATTCCTTTAAAATATAAACAGTTACAATTATCTGGTAACTATTTGGTTGGAATCAATGGAATTGATAATAATCAAGAGGTTCATATTTATGATTTTTCTGGAAAAGAATATACATTTGATTCTTATGGTAGAGTTTATTCTTTCCTTGCTGGGAAATATGTTTTAGTACAAGATAAGGATGCTATAAAACTTGTTTCTATAAATGACAAAGAAATCTATAATTTTGGTAATGTTGGAAATGTAGAGTTTAGTTATGGAATGAATTATATGGATGGAGTTTTGTATCGGTTTGTAGATGCTGATACTAGGGAAGAGTGTTATGAATTATCTTATGATCCAGAGACCAAAGAAGGAGACGTTCGTAAAAAACTTTGTGGAAGACCTTAATAAAATGAAAAATAAGTAGTTTTACTACTTGTTTTTTTGAGATTTTTTGATATAATATAGTCGCAAATAAGGGGATGAGTGGAATGGCTAAAAAAGCGACAAGAGCGGTACGTAAAAAAGTTAATAAAAAGCTAGATACGTTATTAAAGGAAAAGAAAAAATTAGATGATGTAACAATTATTGAAGCGGCTAAAAAAGAAGCATCTAATAATAACAAGAAGACTACTACCAATAAAGCATCTTCTAGTAGCAAAACAACTACTAAAAAAGAAGCCATTGTTGTAGAAGAAAGACCTTCTAAAAAGAAAAAAGAAGCAATTGTTGTAGAAGAGAGAAAAACTCCTTCTAAACCAAAGAAAGAATCAGTAAAAAAGGAAACAGTTCTAAAGAAGGAAGAACCAGTTTCTAAAAAACCAAAAGTAGAAAAGAAAAAATGTGTTAGTGAATCTACGATTAAAATGAATCGTTTAGAAGATGAAATGAGAACGATTTATGATTTATCTTTTGATTTTAAAGAAGTAGAAAAGACTCCTGATACCAATTTTTCTACAAAAGTATTGGCAGGAGATGTTCCTGTTGAAAAAACAAAAGGTACTGTATTAGATACGATTACTTTGGTATTGTATGCAATCTTCAGTATTATGTTTTTAGCGTTTGTTGCTTTTATCTATTTCGTATGTAATTATTAAAAACACATTTATGTGTTTTTTTTTGTCATAAATTGTAAAGTGAGATGCTGCTTTATTTACTCTGAAAATGATCTTTGATATAATGAATTAGAATAGGAGTGAGTGTTGTGAAGAAAAAGAAATTATTCTTATTTTTAGTACTATTTGTTGTAATTGGTAGTTTTTGCTTTTTTTCACTTGCTCCAAAAGAAAAACCTATTACTCATATCTTAGAAGCTAAGCCATATTCTTATTTGACCGAAGACGCAAAAGAGTATGTTCAAGAAATTTATGAAGAAACGGGAGAAGTTATTTCAACCGAAGTGAATAAAGAAGAAAATGTTCCTTATTTGAATCCAAAATACATTCGTTATTTGGCATTGAGTGAGGAAGAAAAAGAACATGTAGATGAAATTCCTAAAGTTTATGCGGTTGATTTTACCGTGGACAAAGTGGAAGCTAACTTACCAACTTCCTTAGATTTGAGAAATTATAATGGTAAAAATTATGTTTCTGCTTTAAAGAATCAAGAAACTCTAGATTTATGTTGGTCTTTTACAGCAGTTGAACAAGCAGAAAGTTATGCTATGTTAAAACTAAATAAAACCCATACTTTTTCAACTAGGCAGTTGGATTATGCTTCTAGTACGAATGGTATTCTTGATTATGATAATGAGAATGGAAATCGTGAATTGACTTCTGGTGGTAATTTCTTAGTATCTTCTGTTATTTTATCAAATGGATTGGGACTTGTTAATGATTCTTTAATGCCATTTAGTCACGATACTACCCAAAAGGAATTATCTACTGTTTTAAACTATGGAAATTCTAATTATGAACTAGATTCTTCTACGATGTTACCATCTATTACTAGTAGTACTTCGGCTACGGATAAAGCTAATATTATTAAAGCGGCTAAGCAATTAGTTTTAGAAAATGGTGGAGCTTATATTGGAACACAAGCTCCTGGTTATTCTTGTAGTGCTACGAATACGGATGGAAACTTTATTGTACGAGTAGATGATACTTGTAACCAAGATGGTGGACATGCTATGCAAATTATTGGATGGAATGATAACTATTCTTATACATATTGCAAGGAAGGAACTACTCACACTTCAAATATTTCTTCTTGTAGTAGTGCAAATAAAGTTACTGGAACAGGTGCTTGGTTAGTTCGTAATTCTTGGGGAAGTACTTATTCTTATGGATATATTGCTTATGATTCTTTGGAAGATGATATTTATGTATTTACGAAGTTATCTCCTATGAGTAGTCGTACTTGGGATAATAATTATCATAAATCTATTGAAGCTTATCGTATTTATTATAATAGTTCTTATACTCATTCTTTTACAAAGTCTATTGCAACGGATGAGAAAGTTCAAAAAGTTAAATTTTTCTCTTATGGTAAAGGGGGAATTTATTCCGTATCTATTTCTTCTAGTAAGGAGAACTATGAAGCTGTTAAAACCATAACGGTTCCTTATCCAGGAGTTGTTACCGTTGACTTATCCGATTTGAATGTCATTATTACCGATTCTAGTTTTGAAGTTACGGTTTCTAGTTCAAACAATGTGCCTTTGCTTCGAAATACGATTTCTGTATTTACGTCTAATGTTTCAAAGACTGTTTCTATGGAACCAAGTGTAAATAAGATTAAGATTGATTCTTTAACTAGTAATTATACGTCTCGAGTTTATACGAATACAAAAAATATTCCTTCTAATTCGTATGTAACATATACATTTTTGAATTCTAGTGGAGGAAATGCTTCTAGTTATTTCAGTGTTTCTTCTAATGTGGTAGCGAAGAACGATTTGAATCCGTTATTAACGATTCGTTCTACGGCACCAGTTGGTATTTATACGATGAGAATGACATATTCTTCTGTAACGAAAGAGATACCTATTATTATTGGAAATCCAACTTATAAAGTTACTTATTTCGCTAATGGTGGAAGTGGTACAGTGGCTTCTCAAACGATTGAACCATTTACTAGTTTTACTTTAAATACCAATTCATTTACTAGGACAGGATATCATTTTACAGGATGGAATACTCGTAGTAATGGAAGTGGTACTTCTTATAGTAATTCTCAAGCCATGGATCCAATCACAGCTGATTTAAATTTATATGCTCAATGGGAAGCTAATTCCTATTCGGTTCAATTCTATTCCAATGGTGGAAGTGGAAGTATGAGTCGTCAAAACTTTACTTATGGTATTGCGGCTAATTTAGTTGCTAATGTCTATACTAGAACGAATTATGAATTTGTTTCTTGGAATACGAAAGCCGATGGTACTGGTACTACTTATAATGATAAAGCTAGTGTTAAGAATTTAACTTCTACTCAAAATGGTGTCGTTAAGTTATATGCTCAGTGGAAAGCCATTCCTTCGGGAGATTATTCAATTCGTCATTATGATGTTGATTATGATGCTAAAACGATTGATTTTATTGAAGGAAATACTACTCAATCTACGTATTCAAGTTATTTTGATTTGCCAGATGGATATACTCTTCAATTAAGTGTTACGGGTAGTAGTAAGATATCTACGGGAAGTACTGTTAAAATTATGGATGGTTCTACGGTTGTTGATCAATTTACGAATATTGTTCGTGGAGATCCAAGTGGAGATGGAACCATTAATTCTGGGGATTTATTGAAGATTGTAAATCATCTAAGAGGTAAAAATTTGTTAACTTCTGTTTATATGAAGGCGGCTGATTGTAATGATGATGGAAATATTAATTCAGGTGATTTATTAGTCGTTGTTAAATATTTAAAAGGAACTGGAACCATTCAAAGAAGGGGGAATTCAGATGAAGATTAAAAAAAGTTATTGTTTCTTATTATTACTTGCTGGAATATTATTATTTCCACTTAAAGGAGTTTGGGCAGCGAGTGCTTGGCTTTCTGTTAGTGGGGATTATGTATTTACAGGAGATAATGTAGTTGTTACAGTGAATTATAATGCGGCTACTTGGAATTTACATCTAAGTGGTAGTATTAATGATTCCGAAGTTGGATATAATCCAGATGGAGTAAACCAAGGTGGTTCTAAAAGTTGGAATTTGAATACTGGGACCCCTGGAACTTATACGGTATCTTTATCCGGAGATGTTACGGATGGAGATACGGGTAATACGACTGGGGTAGGAGGTTCTGTTACAGTTACGGTTGTTGAAAGACCGGCTCCCACTCCTGATCCAACACCAACACCAACGCCAACACCAACGCCAACGAATCCAAAAGAACCAGTTAATCCGGTTACAGATGGAAAATCTAATAATGCTAATTTAGCTAAATTAACGGTGGATGATTATGAATTAACGGAAATTGATGAGACTCATTTTTCGGTAATTGTTAAAAATTCTATTACCAAAATCACTATTCAAGCAACACCTGCTGATTCGAAAGCAACGGTTAGTGGTACAGGAGAAGCTCCTCTTGCGATTGGAGATAACTCCTTTATGATTTTAGTGCAAGCAGAGAATGGAACTTCTAAATCTTATTATTTAGTGGTTACACGTAAAGACAATCAATATACGCTTGAGCGTATTGATGATGCTTTAGAAGATGAGGATCAAGAAGTTTTTGCATCGATTCAAACGGATGATGTAATTTCTAAACAAGTAATTGAGAAGATTAAGAATGCTAAAAAAGAACTTCATTTTGTTCAAAATGGAGAAGAAAATAGTGTTTTATATACATGGGTTATTAATGACAAAGTACAAAATCCAGTAGATTTTAAATCAACCATTCACTTTACTTTTGATGATAAAGATGAATTTGATGAATTAGTTGGTTATCGACAAGGAGTTTATTTAAACTTTCCTGAAAAAGAATATCCAAAGGGTGTAAAAGCGCAAATCTATGTTGGCGATCAATATAAAGATGGCAATACTATTTCTTTATATTATTATGATAAAAGTCATAAAAAAGTTATTTTAAGAAATAAAGAATTGGTTGTTAAAAATGGAATGGTTGAGGTAGACGCTGAGTCAGGAGAATTGTTCTTAACCAAAGCCGATATTCTTGCAGCTGATAAAAAGGAGTTCAACCCTTATATCATAGTTTGTATTATAGAGTTTATTATTCTTTGTGTATTCTTTGTTTTAGTTGTTTATCCTAGAATTCGGAAGTGTAGCGCTTCTAAAGAAGAGAATGTTTCCGTAATTTAGAAATATCTTTCTTTTCTAGTAAAAATAAGCTATAATGAATGTGAGGAGAGATTTATGGATACTGATATGATTCTTTTAGATATTACGGATAAAATGGATAAAACAATGGAAAGTTTATCCAAAAAGTTTACGACTGTTCGTGCCGGAAGAGCAAATCCATCTAGTTTGGATGGAGTTATGGTTGATTATTATGGAAGTATGACTCCTTTAAAACAATTAGCTACTATTTCGGTACCAGAAGCTAGACAATTGTTGATTAAGCCTTTTGATAAGAGTTCTTTAGGTTCTATTGAGAAGGCAATTTTGAGTTCTAATTTAGGATATAATCCTGGAAATGATGGAGAAACGATTCGCATTATTATTCCAGAATTAACAGAGGAAAGAAGAAAAGAACTTGTGAAACAAGTAAAGGCTCTTGCGGAGGATGCTAAAGTTTCTATTCGTAATATTCGTCGTGATGGTTTGGAAGATGTTAAAAAAGCAGAACTTCCTGAAGATGAAGAAAAAGGAATGGAAAAAGAGATTCAAGATTTAGTCAATGATTATAATAAAAAGATCGAAACTGAATTGAAATCAAAAGAAGATGAATTACTTACTGTATAGTAAGTAATTTTTTTGATATAATGAAATTGGTGATAGTATGGATTTGAATGTTTTAGTAGATGAAATGAGTGAAGAAGAAAGAGATGTCTTTCTTCATACGAGTGCAACTCAGTATTTTCATTATATTGAACAGGATGATATGTATCAGATTATTTTAGAAAAAATAGAGAAAGATGTTTCTTTGAATGAAGAAGAGTGGAAATACATTTTGACAAAAATGTATTTAGTTGGTTGTCGGGCTTTAACGGAAGAAGAAAAGATGGATTTACTTACTTGGTTCGTTAATATTGTTAGTAAAGTTGGTATGAAGATTAGTCGTGAAGATAGACCTCTTTACGTGGAATGTTTTAAAATGGCCGAATACGTTTGGGGTATTAAAAAAGAAAAAGAAATGAATTTGGATTTTTTCAAAGGAATTGATTTGGTTATTGATTCTGGAGAAGAAAGTGAACTTGATATTCTTTTAAAACAATGTCAAGAAAATAGTATTTTCCGAGATAATAAAGATGCTTATGCTGAGGCATATCAAAATTCTACGTATGGAAAAATGGATGCCAAAGAAAAGATGTTTATTCATTCTTGTCATATGGCTTATGATCGAGAAAAAGAATTGATAAAAAATTATTCTTAAAATATTGTTGTTATTTATTTTCTATGCTATAATAAGCGTATCGATGTTGATCGAGGAGTAGTAGTAAAATGAGGATAGGTAGAGAGTCTATGGTTGGTGAAAATAGATTATCTAGTTTTATGAATTCGCCTTGGGAGTTCTTATAGGAAACTATGAGCGTATCTCTTGCGTTAAAAGAAGAAAGTGTATAGTCAATAACTATGAAATAAGGTGGTACCGCGATGATTCGTCCTTATACATAGTTATTTTTTTTTGGGAGTGATGGAATGAACGATATTAGTGAGTTTAAAGTAATAGAGATTGATAGGAGGATTTATGGAAAATAAAAAGATTGTAGAAGTTCGTGAATTGTTAGAAAAAGATTTAGTTGAATTAAGCAGTTTACAAGAATTAAATGATTTAAAAGTAAAGTATTTAGGAAAAAAAGGTTTAATTACCGAATTAAATAGTGAGATTAAGAATGTTCCAAACGAAGAGAAAAAAGAATTTGGAATGAAAGTAAATGAACTACGTACGATGTTTAATGACTATTATGATTCTATGAAAGAAAAAATAGATGCCATAGAACTTAATAAGCGTTTGGAAAATGAAAGTGTGGATATTAGTTTACCATCTACTAAGGTATGTGTAGGAGCTCCTAATATTTTGGAAAAGCTAATTGAAGAAGTAGAAGAAGTATTTCTATCTATGGGATATGATGTTGTAGATGGCCCTGAAATTGAAGAAGATAAATATAACTTTGAAATGTTAAATATTCCAAAAGGACATCCAGCAAGAGATGCTCAAGATACGTTCTATATTGAAGGAGAAGAAATTCTTCTTCGTAGTCAAACATCTCCTGTTCAAGTTCGTACGATGTTAAAGGGCGAGGGGAAAACTCCTGTTCGTATGATTTGCCCAGGAAAGACGTATCGAAGAGATGACGATGATGCTTCTCATTCTCATCAATTTATGCAAATAGAAGGATTAATTGTTGATAAAGATATTTCTCTTTCCGATTTAAAAGGAACAATGGATGTTTTATTTAAACGTTTATTTGGGAAAGATGTGGAAACTCGTTTCCGCCCAAGTTATTATCAATTTACAGAGCCAAGTGTAGAAGTAGATATTACTTGTGTCAATTGTCATGGAAAAGGATGCCCTGTTTGTAAACACACTGGTTGGGTTACGGTTGTAGGAGCAGGAGTGGTTCATCCAAATGTTCTTCGTATGAGTGGATATGATCCAGAAGTTTGGAGTGGGTTTGCTTTTGGTTTTGGAGCGGAAAGACTTGCAATGATGAAATATGAAATTAACGATATTAGAACTTTCTATAATACTGACTTAAGAGAGTTGGGTACTTTTGATAGGGAGGATGAAGAATAATGATTAGTTTAAATTGGGTAGGAGACTACATAGATATTAAAGATCAAGATGTTCATGAATTAGCTACTAAAATCACGAAAGCTGGAATTAATATTGAAGCGGTTGTAACGCATCATATTAATCACTTAGTTATTGGAGAAATTCAGAAAGTAGAAGATCATCCAGATAGTGACCATTTGCATGTATGCCAAGTAGATGTTGGGAAAGAGAAATTACAAATTGTATGTGGGGCTTCTAACGTTCGTGAAGGTTTAAAAGTAATTGTTGCGAAGGTAGGAGCGGTTCTTCCAGGGGATTTTGAAATCAAAGCTAGTAAAATCCGTGGAGTAGAGTCTTGTGGAATGATGTGTGCTTTGTTTGAACTAGGCTTAGAAGAAAAGAATGAAGAAACGTATGCTAAGGGAATTGCTGAGTTAGATGCAGATGCTCCTGTTGGAGAAGACCCAATCAATTATTTAGGACTTGATGATACTTTATATGATTTGGATATTCATAAACATCGTAATAATGACTGCTATTACCATATCGGATTTGCTTATGAAATTGCTTGTATTTTAAACCGTAAAGTTACTTTACCAAGTTTGGATTTTAAAACTCTTAAAGATAAAATTAAATTTCATTTGGATGTTGAAACTCCTCATTGTAGTTATTATTTAGGTAGAGAAGTTCGAAATGTAACGATTGGAGAAAGTCCAGAGTTTATAAAAAAGCGTTTGATTGCGGCTGGCATGAGACCTATTAATAACGTAGTTGATATTTCCAATTATGTTATGTTAGAGTTTGGACAACCTCTTCATTTCTTTGATCGGGATAAACTAGGAGATACTATTGTTGTTCGTGATGCAAAAGATAAAGAAGAAATTACAACGTTAGATGGAAAGGTTCGTACTTTAACTACATCTGATATTGTGATTACCGATGGTAAGAAACCGGTTTGTATTGCGGGAGTTATGGGTGGAGAAAATACTGAAGTAGATGAGAATACGAAAAATATTTTCATTGAATCGGCTATTTTTGATCCGGTTCATATCCGTATGACTTCTCGTCGTTTAGAATTACCAAGTGAAGCTTCTATCCGTTATGGAAAGGGATTATCTTGGGAGTATACGGAAATGGCCAATCGTCGTGCTTGCCATTTACTTGAGAAGTATGCTAATGCTGAAGTGGTGGATTCTTATGTATTGATTGATCATGAGAATCATGAAGAGAAAAAATTGGTATTTGAACCACAAGATGTCGATAAAATCTTAGGTATTACCATTTCAGAAGAAGATATGAAACATGAACTTGAAAGATTGGATTTCCCTTATCAAGTTAAAAATGGAAAATTTGAAGTTACGATTCCAAGAAGAAGATTAGATATTGATGCTAATGTAAATGATATCGCCGAAGAAATTGGTAGATTATATGGATATAATAATTTAGTTTCTTCTTTACCAAAAGTTACGATTCGTCGAGGAGAGTATGTGGGAGATGTTAAATATCGTAAAATGGTCTCTCGTAGACTTCGTAGTTTAGGTTTGAATGAAGTAAAAACTTATACTTTGGTAAGTCCAGAAATGGCAGAAAAATTCCGTTATGAAGATAAAAAGCCAGTTGTTTTACCAAATCCAATGAGTTTAGACAAGAGTGTTGTAAGAACTACGTTATTACCATCTTTGATGAATGTTTATGAATATAATAAAGCTCGTGGTGTAAAAGATGTTTCGATTTATGAGATTGCGAAAACTTATGATGTTTCTTATCACGAAACCACTAAGATTGCCGGTTTAATGACAGGAAGTTATTTGGATAATCCATGGAAAAAAGATTTTGAAATCGATTTCTTTGTTGTAAAAGGAATTGTTGAAAATATTCTTACCTATATGGGATATGAAAAGCGTTATTCTTTTGTACGTAGTAATTGTCTAGATCTTCATCCAGGAGTACAAGCTTCTATTATCTTAGATGGCAAAGAGATTGGTATTATTGGAAAAGTACATCCAAATCTTACGAAAAAAGAAATTTATGTATTTGAAATGAATTTAGAGTCTTTAATCGGTAAGACTGCAAAATTAAAGTATAAAGAAGCATTCAAATATCCTAGTGTAGAAAAAGATATGGCCTATGTGGTAGACCGCAAAGTAGAAGTTCAAGATATTATGAAAACCATTCAAAAAGCTTCTAATAAAACTCTTCAAGACATTACGGTATTTGATGTATATGAAGGAGAAAACATTGCTTCTGATAAGAAGAGTATTGCGTTTAAATTAGTATTTAATGGAATGGATCATACTTTAACGGATGAAGAAGTAATGACTGTTTTCAATAAAATTATTGACAAAGTGGTGTCAACTCATAAAGCTGAATTAAGAGATAAATAGTTTTATCTCTTTTTTTTTTGTGATATTATAAAATTGTAAGGAGAGTGCAGTATGAAAGAAGAAAGAATAGAAGACTCTGTTGCGGAAATTAAAGAAAAGAAAAAATTTAAAGGAATTTGGGTTTTAATATTACTAGTATTAATAGTAGGGATTGGAATAGGAGTATTTGTACCTTCCTTGTTGAAGAAAGAAGGTACTAAGAAACCGGTTCAAGAAGAAGAGAAAGATGAAATTATTGAGTTGAGTGAAGTAGATGTTTCTAATTATTTGGAAGCCATTGAACACGTTAATACTTATTATTTAAACCAATTTCCTATTGAAACGAAAAATCTTAAAAATCAAGATATTTTAAAATATGCTTGGTATTTAGCCGTTGATTATCGAGATCGAAAGATTGATATTAATAGTGATTTTTCAAAAGAACAAATGAAACAGTTTGTATCTCGTTTCTTTGGAGAGGATTTTACTTATCAAGATGAAGATATTATTTGTCCTGCCAATGACGGTCCTCTTTTCCAATTTGATGGTGAGACCTATCATAGAGTAGGTGTTCATGGACATGATGGTGCTGGTTATTATCGTTTTAAGAATTATTTTGTGGGTGCAAGCCGTAATGAGACACAAGATACTATGGAAATTCAACTAAAAGTTATTTACGGAGATAGATGTAGTGGAACTTGTGCTGGTGTACAACAATACTTTAAAACCCCTAATGGAGAAGTTTTATATACCCGTACAGAGGGGGATCTTTTGGATCATTTTGATGAGTTATATAATCAATATAAAGACGAATTGCCTATTACTTCTTATTTCTATCGCAAAGGAGATAGTGGTAACTACTATCTAGAATCAGTTCAAATTCAGTAATAATTTGAGAAAAAAAGAAAAGTATTATACTTCTTTTCTTTTTTATTATTGTATGCTATTATTTAAGATAAGGAGAGTGTAGTATGGAAGAAGAAAAGAAAGAAACCACCGTAGAAGAACCAAAAGAAGCAAATTTGGAAGAGAAAAAAGTAGAAGGAAAAGAAGAAATCCCTAAGAAAAAAGGAAAACCTTTTATTATGGGTGTTTTTATTGCTTTGGCAGTTGTCATTGTAGTATGTTTGGGAGGATTAATCTTTTTGAATGGTGACTCTCAAAATAAAGATAAAAAGACTACAAAGACTACCGAAAAGGCTAAAAAATATCTTTCAGAATATCGTTTATCAGGTAATTCTTTAGAAGATTTTGATTTGTATTTCTTACAATTAGAAAACAATCCAAAAAATACGGTTTATAGTCCTTTATCTATCAAATATGCATTAGGTATGCTTGCAGATGGAGCAAAAGGAGATACAAAAGAACAAATCGAGGCTGTTCTTGGAGATTATACCCCAAGAAGTTACCCAAATAATGAACATATGTCTTTTGCCAATGCTATGTTTATAAAAAATACGTATCAAGAGGCTGTAAAAGTTAGTTATTTAGATACATTGAAGAATAAATATAATGCGGAAGTGATTTATGATAGTTTTGAAACCCCTGATACAATTAATAATTGGGTAAGTGATCGAACTTTCAAACTTATCAATAATTTAGTGGATGATGCTAGTAATAATGATTTCTTTTTAGTAAATGCTCTTGCTATTGATATGGAGTGGAATTATCAAGTTCATTGTATATGGGATCGAAATCGTAAAGTGGATTGTTTAGATAACGGAAGATATGGTGTTGAATATCTTCATGAAAAATTACCAGATCTTCCATTTGGCTTACATGGATATACTGCTCATGATAATCCTTATACTAGTGTTGAACAATTTTATGATAATCATGAGTTTAATGGAGTCGATAATATCAAAGGTGCAGATATTTTGGCTGACTTTAATCGTTATGATATTATTAAAGAATTGGGCGAAGAAAAAATTAGAGAGACCATAAGAAATGATATAGCAGAAAAACGTCAAAGCAGTGATGATAATATGAAAGAAGTATTACCAACAGATGTTGAGGGCTTTTTGGATAAGTATATTGAAGAAATTAAGGCAAATTATGGAAAAGGTGATAATTCTACTGATTTCTTGGTATATGATGATGAAAGTGTTAAGTCTTTTGCAAAAGATTTGAAAGAATATGATGGTATGACTCTTCAATATGTAGGTATTATGCCAAAAAATGAAGATTTAGCTACTTTTATAAAAGAATCTAATGCTAATAGTATTAATAAGATAATTAATAATTTAAAAGAAGTAAAAATAGATAGTTTTGAAGAAGGTTATGCTACAAGAATTCGTGGTTATATTCCATTCTTTGACTATGATTATCAGTTAGATTTAATGAAAGATTTACAAAAAATGGGAATTGAGAATATTTTTGGGGCAGATGCTGATTTGTCTAATATGGTAGAAGGACCTGCATTTATTAATAAAACGATTCACAAAGCGGATATTGAATTTTCTAACGATGGAATTAAGGCAGCAGCAGCTACTGCTGTAGGTGGAGTTGGTTCTACCTATGGGCCTGCCTATGATTATCTTTTTGAGATACCTACTATTAATATTGATATTTCTTTCAATAAACCATATATGTATGTTATTCGTGATAAAGCTACTGGTGAAGTTTGGTTTGCTGGTACGGTTTATGAACCGATTCATAAATAATCTGGATTATTGCTTTATAAAAGAAAAGAAGTTTGTTTCTTTTCTTTTTTGTTTTTCTATGCTATTATGTAAGAGTAAGGAGAGTGTAGTATGGGAGAGAAAAAAGAGAAAACTGAAGAAGTAAAAGAAGAGAAAGTTGTAGAAGAGAAAGTAGAAGTAAAAAAAGAAACTCCTAAGAAAAAGGGAAATCCTTTTATTGTTGGTGTTTTTGTTGCTTTGGCAGTTGTTTTGGTTGTAGGTCTTGGAGGAATGCTATTATTAAATGGTAATTCTAAGGGAAAAGATGGAAAAACTACCAAGACAACAAATAAAGTGAAAGAATATCTTTCGGATTATCGTTTATCAGGTAATTCTTTAGAAGATTTTGATTTGTATTTCTTACAACTAGAAAATAGTCATCAAAATATTATTTATAGTCCATTGTCTATTAAATATGCTTTGGAAATGTTAAAAGATGGAACGGATGGAGATAGTAAGGCTCAAATTGAAGCAGTTGTGGGAGATTATACTCCAAGAAGTTATCCAAATAATGATCATATGTCATTTGCTAATGCCGTATTTGTACGTAATACTTTTAAAGATAATGTTCGTAGTGAATATTTAGATCATTTAGCTAGTACTTATGGAGCGGATGTAGTATTTGATCCATTTGAAAACTCTAGTGTTATTAATGGATGGATTAGTGATAAAACATTTAAATTAATTAATAATTTAGTAGATGATGATACGGTTCAATCCAGTGATTTCTTCTTAGTAAATGCTTTAGCAATTGATATGCAATGGAATCAGTTATTGCAATGTGAAAGTGGAAGTTCTTTAAAATGTATCGAATATAATGTTAATTATCGTCATGAGGATTACCGTGATTCCATCTATGAAATCTATGGACCTGATAATTATCCGGCTATGGAGTTTGATAATCAGTCTGATATTAAGTCCGTAAAAGTAGGGGCAAGTTTCAATCGTTATAATATTGTTCGTGAATTGGGAGAAGCCAATATTCGCAAAACGGTAGGAGATGCTTATCGTGAATGGCTTGATAGTGATGAAGTAAAGCAAGTAGAAAAAAATGCTAAAGAATATGGTTATGATTCTAATATTGAATATGATGTTGATAAATATCTTGATTCTTATGTTCAAGAGTTAGATTCTAACTATGGAAGTGCTAATATTTCGACCGAGTTTTCTTTATACGTGGATGATGATTTTAAAGTATTTGCCAAAGATTTACAAACGTATGATGATATGACTTTAGAGTATGTTGCTGTTATGCCAAGAAATATTTCTTTGGATCAATATATTAAAGATGTTAATGCCAAAGATCTATCTAAAGTAATGAATCAAACTAAGCCATTACAAATTGATAATTTTAAAGAAGGAGTTGTTACGAAAGTTGTTGGTAATATTCCTTTATTCCAATTTGAATATGAATTACAATTAATGAATGATTTAGCGGCTTTAGGTATTGAAGATGTATTCGATATTAATAAGGCAGATTTATCTGGAATGTTAGATGGAGCAAAAGAATATATTGCTAGTGCTTCTCATAAAGCCAACATTGAATTTTCTAACGAAGGAATTAAAGCAGCAGCCGCTACAGCAATGGGTGGTAAAGGTGCTGCTAGTGGAGGTTTTGAATATTTATTTGAAGTACCTGTTGAAATCATAGATATTACGTTTGATCAACCATATTTATTTGTCATTCGTGATAAAGCAACTGGTGAAGTTTGGTTTACTGGGGCTGTTTATAATCCAACGAAAAAATAGAAAAGACTAGAGATTTTCCTCTAGTCCTTTTTTTACTCTTTCTTCTAAAACATCCATCATTTCTTGTTTTAGGGAATCTGTGGCATTTTCCCAAATGGTTTCAAAAAAGATTCCAAGACTAGGAAGAGATTCCTCGTCTTTTTCTTTTACAGTTTCTTCGAAAGCTTCTCTTAACTCTTCAAAGTCTTCTCCTTGAAAATTATCAATGCATTGTTTTCTTTTTTCTTTTTTCATAGTTCCTCCTAATGTTAGTCTTTTCTGTTTTAGGGATTTTATTCTTTTCTTTTTTATTGTAAAATAATGTTGGTGGTATTATGCAACTTACGTATCAAGGAAAAGATTATGATGTTGTGATTGAAAAAAAACATGGACAAAAGAATACCTATATTCGTGTAAAAAAAGATTTAAAAGTAACCGTTACTACTGGTTTTTTTACGAGTAATCGGTTTATTGAAACATTATTGGAAGAGAATTATGATAGAGTTTGTCGGATGATTGATTTTCAAGAAGTAAAGAGTAGGAATAATAATGGATTCTTTTATTTAGGAAAACAGTATGTTGTTATTTATTCGGATCAAGAAAAAATGTCTTTTTCAGATGATAAGGTTTATCTTCCTCATGATTTTGATATCGATTCATGGTATAAGAAACAAGCAAAAAAATTGTTTTTAGAGAGGCTTGATTATAACTATGAACGCTTTAGTCGAAAAATTCCTTATCCGAAGTTAAGAATTCGTAAAATGACTAGTCGTTGGGGTGTTTGTAATATTAAAACTCATATTATTACGTTGAATTTGGAGCTTATTAAGCGAGATGTGTCTTATTTAGATTATGTTATCATTCATGAAATGAGTCATTTAATTCATGGGGATCATTCCACTGCTTTTTGGCGTTTAGTGGAAGAAAATATGCCAGATTATAAAAAATATCGCGAGGAGATGAAGGAATTTTAATGACAATAACTAGTTTGGAAAATGAAAAAATTAAAAATCTTGTAAAACTTCAACAAAAGAAATATCGGGATTTAATGGATTGTTATCTAGTTGAAGGAGAGCATTTAGTGGAAGAAGTATTAAAAACCAATCAAGTGATGGAGTTATTTTTACTAGATGGTACATCTTATTCTTGTGATTGTCCTATTACGTATGTTTCTTTTGAAGTTATGAAACGTATTAGTACCTTGGATACTCCTACTTCAATGGTTGCTTTATGTCGTAAGAGGCAAGATTCTTCTATAAAAGGAAATAAAGTATTATTATTGGATTCTATTCAAGATCCAGGCAATTTGGGTACGATTATTCGTAGTAGTGTTGCTTTTGGAGTGGATACAATTATTCTTTCTGAAAATACAGTTGATTTATATAATCCAAAAGTACTACGTGCTACTCAAGGAATGTTTTGTCATATTCCTATTATTTCTTGGCAAGCAGAAGAAGCTATTGCTTGGTTAAAAGAGAATCATTATATGGTATATGGTACGAATGTCGAAAATGGAGTGGATGTTAAAACTCTTACAGCGGAGGAAAAGCAAAAATTTTGTTTAATTATGGGGAATGAAGGAAATGGCGTTCGTAGATTTATTCAAGAAATGTGTGATAAGAATTTATACATTTCTATGAATTCTAAAGTAGAAAGTTTGAATGTTGGAATTGCTTGTAGTATTTTGTTGTATGAATTTAATCGATAGGAGGTAACTATGGATGTAGTAAGAATTGGTAAAATTGTTAGTACTCATGGAATTAAGGGAGAACTTCGAATTCTTAGTGATTTTCCTTATAAAGAGAAAGTTTTTCAAATTGGAAATCATTTAATAATAGATGATCATTCTTATGAGATTAAGAGTTATCGTGTTCACAAAAATTACGATATGGTTACTTTGGATGATTATCATGATATTAATGAAGTTTTATTCTTATTGAAAAAGGAAGTATTCTTTTTGAAGAAAGATTTAAAACTAGATGAGGATGAAGTTTTAGATGAAGAATTAATTACTTATGAAGTATTGACAAAACAAGGAAAAAAGGGAATAATAAAAGAAATTTTTCAAGCAAGTGAAACGAATAAAATACTAAGGGTTCAATTTGATAAAGAAGTATTAGTTCCTTATCGTTTTCCATTTGTTGAAATCCATAAAAAAGAGAAAAAAGTGATTATTGATTTAATCGATGGGATGGAATAGGTGATGTTATGAGAATCGATATACTAACATTATTTCCTAATATGTTTCAAGGAGTCTTCCAAGAATCTATTGTGAGAAGGGCAATTGATTTAGGAAAAGTGGAAATTCATTTGGTTAATTTTAGAGATTATACGATGGATCCTCATCATAAGGTGGATGATACTCCTTATGGTGGAGGGGCTGGTATGGTATTGATGTGTCAGCCAATTTTTGATTGTGTTCGTTCTTTGAAGACGGAGGATTCTAAGGTTATCTTATTAACTCCTGGTGGAAAGCCTTACCGTCAAGAAATGGCTTATGAATTGTCTCATGCTAAACATTTGATTATCATATGTGGTCATTATGAAGGCTTTGATGAGAGGATTAAATCCATTTGTGATATGCAAATCAGTATTGGAGATTATGTATTAACAGGCGGGGAGATTCCTTCTATGGTACTGGTAGATTCTATTACTCGTTTGTTACCTGGTGTAATAACGGATGAATCGCACATTAATGATTCTTTTCATAATCAATTATTGGATTATCCAACGTATACTAAGCCAAGAGTTTTTGAGGGAATGGAAGTTCCAGAAGTTCTTACTTCTGGAGACCATAAAAAAATTGAAGAATATCGTTATCAGGAAAGTGTTAGACTTACCAAAGAAAACAGACCAGATTTATTCGATAAGTAGGTGAAGAAAATGTATTCAGTTTCTAATAAAAATGCCAATAGAGGAACTATCATTGATAAAACTGAGATGATTGATATGGATGGGTTCTTAATGTCTTCTCGAAATCGTTCGTTTCAAATTGGAGGAAGCGAAATTCGCCAAGTAAAAGTTGTGAATAAAGAACTAGCACATCCTCTTGTTTGTAAACAAGTATTTAAAAAGTATAATCGTTTGATAGCAATTTTGACGGAATTATTGGTAGATGATGATGATAGTGGAGATAATTACCGAGAAGCTTTAAATCAAATTGAAAAGTTTCGTTTGGAAATTAAGAATAAGTATCGTAAGTTTTTGAAACAAAAAGAACTGGAAGTTATGTCTAAACAATTAGTTGCTTTACAACGAGAGGCAAAAATTCGTTTGATGGAAATTCAAAGAAGTTATGAGAATTCCTTCCATTCTGGAAAAAGAAGTAAGTAGAAAGAAAAACTTTTGGAGTTTTTCTTTTTTTTGAAAAGGCTATTTTTTTTCTTGTAGAAATATGTTATACTTACTTTGAATATAATAAAATAGGGTAAGTGTTAAAGATTCTATTAGAATGGTGAGTGATAGCGTGGATAAAAAGGGAAATGCAGTAGATAAGTTTAACTTCGTTACTATGGAAGATTTAGAAAAGAATATTCAAGATTTTCATAAGAAAGAGGAAGAAGATCAGACTATTTCACTTGTTCCTACTCCTGAGGTTGTTAACGTAGATAAAAATTCTTTTGACGAAAATCATGAAGTTTTTCAAGAAGCAAATCATTTGAATGATTCTGCTGTAGAAGAAAAGCCTCATAAACTTAGTCGAAAGTTATATTTTAGTTTTGAAGCAAGAGTTGCTGCTATGATTGTTTTAATCTTGGCCTTTTTTGGAGGAGCTTGTTTCTTGATTTTAGAAGCTTTGAATTTTGGAAATAAAGAAACGGTTTCTTATAACGAGGTTGGAAGTGCTTCTTACCAAGTGTGCTTAACGGATAGTGAATATTATGGAACGGGGTGTCTTCAAGAAGGAATGGAATATCTTTCTTCTTTAGTAGATACCATTCGGGCTGATTTAGAATATAAAGTTGATTTTTCAACGGATATTGAATATGATTTGGCTTATCATGTTTTAGCTATTACAAAGATTGCGGATAAGACCGATTCTACGAAAGTATTATATCGTAATGAAGAAGAATTGGTAGGTAGAACAGATATTTCCAATACTAGTAATGTGATTCAAATCAAAGAAAATGTTGCGGTAGAGTTTGCTCGATATAATAAAACGGTGTTAGATTATAAAGAACGCTATGCGGTTGATTCTGCTAGTACTTTAGAGGTTATTTTATATTTAGATGAACCTACAGAAACAAGAGCCGTTGCTTCTTTAATTGTTCCTCTTGGAGATTCTACTTTTGGTATTACAAAGGATGTAACGGAGAACTTAAATCGTTCTGTTTCGATTGAGAGTGATACTTGGAATTCTTATAATACTTGGTGTGCTATTATCGCAACTTGTTTTATCATTATTTCTTTAATTTTATTATTTAAGACTACTCGTTTAGTTTTGAAAGTTACTACGAATCGTAATAAATATCAAACGGCTTTAACTAATATATTACGGGAATATGATCGCTTAATTGTTATCGCAAGAGATGGCTATGAATCGAATGTTGAAAAGAAGATTATTAAAGTAGAGAGTTTTAATGATATTTTGGATGCTAGAGATACTTTGGAAAAACCAATTATTTATTCTCGTATTAATGATGTTAAAAGTGAATTTATTGTAGAAGATGATGAAAAATTATATAAATTTGTTTTAAAAGAATCTGATTTTTAGAGAAGAGTTTTGACTCTTCTTTTTTTTGTAAAGATTGTGTTTCGGAAAGGTCTTTTCATTGACTTATCCTTTCTTTTTTTTTATACTTATTATGATAGGGATACTATGAAATAGAACGTAGAATGGAAGTGTAACTTATGGGATTGTTATCTCCTTATGTTGGAAGGTATGTTTCTGCTGCGTCTGCCAGTGAATACTTAGATATTGGTACTATTGCTAGTGGGTGTAGTGCTGCTATTTCAGAAGCTAGTTTTTTAAATTCTTTTGCTTCTAAGTTGAGTTCTATTACGGCTGTTGTAGATGCTAATGCACTATGTATTGATGGAATGACGATTCAAGGAGTAAGTGATGAGTGTTCTAATAACATCGTTAGTGTTCAAAATGAGATTGTAAATATTGCCAATCAAGTATTAGCGAGTGCAGAAGCGGCCTATAATCAGATTCAAGAGCGCTTGAATCAAGAGGCCTATATAAATGATCAAAATATGGCACTCTACTATAGTAATAAAAGGGGTTGAATGTATGCATAAGTTTTTGCCAGTTGGTAGTGTTGTATTATTGAAAGGGGCTACTCAAGGAGTAGTGGTTATTGGTTATAACATCGTAGAAGAGGGAAGCAAGGATGTTTGGGATTATCTTGGATGTGCTTATCCGATTGGTGTTTTAAGTAGTGATAAAAATTTATTATTTAATCGTGAGCAGATAGAAAAAGTATTATTTACTGGATATATAGATGAAGAAGGAATGAAATTTATGGATGCTTTAGATGAAAGTGAGATATCTAAGTCTTAATGGCTTCTATCCATTATAATGGAGATGTTGTTAATGCAACATTATCGAGTTTAAATGCTCTTTCGGGAGAACTTTCTTCTTTATCTTCTGGTTTGAATTCGGCAGCCAGTCAAATTGTATCTGCAAGAGGTTTTAATGAATATGTCGGTGGATTATCTAGTGACACTTTTGGTGGTTATGTAGATCAATGTAAGAATTATGTAACAGGATTGTCTGATTTTATTCGGGGAAAACAAGTACAAATTTTAGCTTATGATGGGGATCAAGAAGAGATTAATGCTTTCTTAAGTAGTTTAGATCGATTGGAATATAAGCGTTTGGATTTGTCTCCTATCAGTGGATATATTAGTGATGAATATAAAGTTGGATTGGTAGCTCGTGGCTTTCTTTCTGGTCTTGCGGTAGCTGGACTTGGTTTGGCAGAGGGACTAGGAGAATTTGCAGAAACGGGAGCAGACTTGGTTATTTTAGCTTCTAGTATTTTTAAGACGGTATTTACGAAAGGGTATGATTTCATTCATGGAACGGATACAACCAAAGAACTATGGGATCGTACTCGAGCAAAAGTATCTGAAAAAAGGGTTGAAAGTGCTTTCGATTCTTTTTATGCCAATACTAGTGCAGGACGCTATTTACGTGATAACGCTTACAATTATGATAAAGTTCGCTCGATTGGAAAAGGGCTTGGTTATACAGCGGGAGTTATTGGTCTTACGGTATTAACTGGTGGAATGGCTGCCGGAGGTATTGGAGCGGCAGGATCTGTTAGTGCGGCTAATTTAGGAATGACGGCAGGCGTAATGGGATTTTCAAAGTCTACCCAAAATGCTTGGGCGGATGGGGCTACTACCGAAAAAGGCCTTTTATATGGTGCTGCCAGTGGTGCTTGGGAAGGCGCTCAATGGTTCTTAGGAGCTAAGATTAATCAGTTTGGGGGATTTGGAGATAAAATTGGTGGAAAAATTGCTAAGGGTATTTTTAAAGGTGCCGAAACTGGTGTCGGGTCTCGCGTTTTTTTGGATACGGTAGATTCCGGTTTAGAGGGATTTGTTCAACCGGCCTTGTCTATGATTTATAAAGATTATGGTAAAGATAGTATTGTGGATAATTATAAGTCTGCTTTTGCTGCGAATGGTGCTTGGGGTGGTGTTGCTACTCAAGCTGCCATTGGAGGAATTGCTTCTGGATTTGGGGAATATGTTGGAGCTAGAAGACTTTTAAAAGCTGCTGATTCTAGTAGTTCTTACAAACCTATGACGGATGCTGAAATTGCGGCTTCTCAACAGAAACTTGGATTGAATGCCGATGGTTCCATAAAAACCGCTGCTGGTTCTTCTTACAAACCTATGACGGATGCTGAGATTTTGGCTTCTCAACAAAAACTTGGATTTGATGGAAGTGGAGGAGCAAAGCATATTTTTGAGTCTGACGGCAATATAAAAGCCGCTGCTGATTCTAGTAGTTCTTCTTATAAACCAATGACGGATGCTGAGATTAAAGCTTCTCAACAAAAACTTGGATTTGATGGGGAACCTTTATTAAAACCTACTAATACTTTTGATGATATGGCAAAACATGCTAGTGATGAGGCAGTGAATTCTGCTACTAAGAATGCTGCTAATGATTTGGCTAAATGGGCGGCGGATGATTTGTCTGCTAAGAGTTTGTTTTCTTCGGATGGAACAAAGGCTGCTGCCAATACTTCTTTCCCAGGAGGCAAACCATATGATTTAAATGCAGATAAGTATGGAATGATGAAACCAGGAAATAGTACTCCTAGCTTTCAAATGGTACAAGATAGTGCCGGACATTCTTATTTTGAATGGTCGGATTATAAGCAATTTTTAGAGTCCAATAAAGTTCATTCGGAAGTGGCATTTCATAACGCTACGAATTCGCAAAGAGTATTTGTCACTTCTTATGTTACTGAAAATGGATTACCAACCTCTTATAAAACAATGAATGGATTCATTCGTGATAATTTATTTGATTATTCGGATCCAATTATGAGGGATCAGCTTTCTGGAAATGTTCGTTCTCATGGATTGTATTTTAATACCGATAATATGAATATGACTGAGTTCTTAGATTCGGCAGGAGGTTGCTATACTCTTAGCGAATTGGTTGATATTAATCACAAAGCAATTTTGGAAATTGATCAATTGATGCGTGATAATCCAATGGCTAGTAATATGGTTACTTATCGTGGAATTGATACAAAAAGTGCCGCTACTATTTTTGGAATCGATCCTTCTGCTGCTTCTAATTTTGATAGTTTTCGCAAAGCGGTTTTAAATCAAGGTGGATTTGAAACCGAAGGATTTTTTAGTACATCGGCTACGAAGTTTAGTGATCCTGTTTCTTCTAAAAATATTGTATATGTTTTGAAGAATCGGGAAGGAACTCCGGCTTTGGACATGAGTCGTTTTGGTGGAATTCCAAGTGAAGAGGAAATTCTTATTGGAGCTAATACAAAATATCGATATGTGGATGTTCAAAGTTCTGGTGGAAAGTGGTATGTTATATGTGAAACGGATCCAACTTTTGATGCAGTGAAGGCTGGAGAAATATTCCGTTCTAATGTGGATGATAAGTTTGCTCGTTATTCTTCTCAAGCTGCTGCTTGGGAAGCTAAGAATGGGGTTTATCTTACAAAAGATTCAAATTATGGTGGTCAGTATGGCGTTCCAAAAGGATATAGTCTTCCTTATGATTATCATAAGACAGCCGATGGGGTGCCTGCGAATATTATCAAAGCTTCCGATTTGGATCCAAATGCAATTTCTCCAAAGATTCTTACGAAAGATCGGGGAAATTATTCTAATTTACCAGCGGATCTTCAAAAGGAACTTATGGGGGATGATATTCCTAGTGCTGTATCCAAACAAGGACCTGCTTATCTAGGGGCTCCTTCTTTCAAAGAGGCTAGTGATTTATTTCAATATGCCAAAGATCATATACAAGATCCGGGTGGCAGTGAGTTGGTGGCTGCAGCTTTTGCCAAACATTTGGATGAAGTTGGTGGTTCCGCTGGTTATCATGGAGCCAAATATTATGAATTTTTAAATTTAGGAGATTCTGGTATTCCACCAGAAAAAAGCGCCGCTATCATGCATGCTATTATCAATGAAGATAAGGAATTGCGAGAACAAATTGCAGCTGCTTCTTTGGATGAACTTCAAATATTCAAAAATCGATTTGGTATGAGTGATGCTGAAATAAAAGAATTATCCGATTGTATTTTAGGAAAAGATTTTGTGGATAGTGGATTAGGTGCTGGAGCGAATTGGAAAAAATTTGGTGAGTTGATGGAAGAACCAATGTCCAAGAAAGTTCAAGCTTCGATTGATGCAGGAAAGGAACCAGTTATTTGGAGTGGCTTTAGTGGAGAAACTCATGAGTTGATGGATCAGCATTTTACAACGATTTCTAATTCTTCTATAGGTGGTACTTACTTTATTGAATCTGCTTATTCCAATTGGGATGGAAATTCAACGCCTTTTAAAACTGTTAAATTATGGGAAGATTTATCGGCAAAATATGCCCAAGCTTGCTGTGAAGCTATTGATCCTGCAACAGGTGTTGAAATCTCTAATATTAAGTTCTTATATCCTATGGATAAACAAGCCGATCAATGCTTTGGTCAATTATTTAAGAGTCAGGAATTACCTGAAATTGCTTATTATGGTACAGTGGATACCATAACCTTAGCTCGAACAAATCCAGCTACTATGGAAATTTTGGATACTGTAGAAGTGGATATTTCTGATATTTGTGAATATTGTGAAATGCAAGGATTTGATCCTTCTGTTGATGAAGCTATGAAATCTGTTATATTTGATATGTTTTTGAAAAAAGTTAAGGAGGTGTTATAATGAGTACTCATTATCAAGAAATTCTCGATAGTATGAATCAAAAAAGACCCGATTTATTATTTCCTTTAGAATGGTTGGATGAATTGGATGAGACGGAAAGACGAGAAGTAGAAAAAAGAATTATTAAGTATTGTTTACTTGGAGTGAATGTGTATTTCCCTTATATCCCTTCTTTAAAGTGTTATCCAGCAGAAGAGATATTTACAGAAGATACGATGGTTTCTTTAGAACCTTTTCAAAAGGCTACTATTTATAAAGATTTATATAAGAAAACAAAGAATTCTATTTATTTAGAAAAACTATTAGAACTTGCGAAAATGAATTTTTCTGTGTATAGTATGCTTAGTTTTATTTATCAAGAAAACAAAACAGATGAATTCTATCAAAAATTAAGAGAAATAATGGAAAATTCTCAAGATGAAAAGTATCGAGTTGTTTTTCAAAAGAGAATTCAAGAAGTGGAGGACCCTTCTATGAAAGAAAATGATTTTACTAAAATGGTTCAAAATGGTGTTTATGGTTTTGCAGTAGCCGATGCTTTAGGAGTTCCGGTAGAGTTTACGAATCGTGTTACTCGTAAAGTAGCACCTGTAAAAGATATGGTAGGATATGGAAGTCATAAAGTGCCAGAGGGGACTTGGAGTGATGATACTTCTATGACGATTGCGACAATGGACGCTATGGCAAAATGTAATGGAGTCATTGATTATGATGAAATTATGAAAGCTTATTGTCGATGGGCTGGAAAATCTGAATATACAGCTACTGGTAAATTATTTGATATTGGAAATACAACTCGCATTGCTTTATCTTCTTATCTTCATAATACACCGGCATTACAATGTGGAAAAAAGGATGAAAGAAGTAATGGAAATGGATCTTTGATGCGAATGTTACCAATTGTATATTATGTTTTTGAACACAATTGTAGCCGTGATCAAATCTTTGAATTAGTAGGGCAATATTCTTCTTTAACGCATGGACATGATATTAGTAAGTTAGGTTGCCAAATTTATTGTGATTATATGCTTTCTTTATTGAAAGGAAAGAATAAAGAAGAGGCCTTGGCGGATTTAAGTCAAAATGATTATGCGGATCATTATTCACCAGAAGTTATTCGCCAGTATCACCGTATTTTAAATGGAAGTATTAAGGATATCGAGAAAGATGATACCATTTCATCTTCTGGGTATGTAGTGAGTACATTAGAAGCTAGTTTGTGGTCTGTTTTAACTACTTCTAGTTATGAGGAAGCAGTTTTAAAAGCTGTAAACTTAGGAAATGATACCGATACGGTAGGTGCAGTTACTGGAAGTATGGCAGGTACTATTTATGGAAAAGAGAATATTCCAGAACGTTGGCTTTCTATGATGCGTAGAATGGATTATTTGGATTCTATTTGTCAGAATTATTCTTCAAAAGTTCATCCGACTAATAAACGTGTTTCTGAACGTTTCTCTGATATTGATGGAATTCGTAATTTTCCCAAAGAAGATCCCACCAATCCTTTAGACGAAATGTTGAAGGATGAGGAAAGTCCAGAAGATGGAGTGGGGAGTTTTATAAAGTAAAAGAAGATTCGTCTTCTTTTTATTTTTCCTTGATTTTTTTGAAATCTGTGGTATAATTTTATTCGTCTAGTGGAATGATCCGCTTATCGTATGATTATGATCATTTGAAAAAATATATACAGAGAGGAGCTTAGAATATGAATATTATAGACAAGATTAATGAAAAACAAATGAATCCTAACATTCCTGAATTCCGTGTTGGAGATACGGTTCGTGTAGATGTTAAGATTATCGAAGGTAAAAGAGAACGTATCCAAGCTTTCGAAGGTGTAGTTGTTGCTCGCCGTGGTGGAAGTGTTTCTGAAACTTTTACAGTTCGTAAGATGTCTAGTGGTGTTGGAGTTGAGAGAACTTTCCCAGTTCATTCACCAAAGGTAGCTGCTATTACTGTTGTACGTAGAGGTAAAGTTAGACGTGCTAAACTTACATTCCTTAAAGGTATGGTTGGCGGATACCGTATTAAAGAAAGAGGACAAAAATAATAAGGCCAAGGCCTTATTTTTTTGTATGGTGGCTATATGGCAAAGACTAGTGAAAATAGAGTTATTTCTTTTATTCGGGAATATTTACCTTATGTAGTATTAATTGTTTTGGTATTATTATTTAAACGTTATTGTTATTCTCCTGTCCAAGTAAAAGGAGATAGTATGCTAGATACTCTTCAAGATGGCGATATTATGCTTTTGGATATTATTGGGTATCGCTTTCATGATATTAAGAGATTTGATATTGTTGTAGTGGATGCGGAGCAAGAATGGATTATCAAAAGAGTAATTGGTCTTCCAGGTGAGAAAATCGAATATAAAGATAATCAATTATATGTTAATGGAAAAAAAGTGAAGGATGCTTATGGTAGTCAAGAAACAAAGGATTTTCAAGTGACGGTTCCAGAAAATTCATACTTTGTTTTAGGTGACAATCGGACCAATTCTTTGGATAGTCGCTATTTTGGGGCTTTTCCAAAAAAGAATATTATTGGAAAAACATCTATTACTTTATTCCCGTTTTCGAGAATTGGAAATAAAGAATAAGGGTAGAAATACTCTTATTTTTTTTGTATAATAATAATTGGTGATACTATGGATAATCGAATACTATTTATGATATTAAATGATACTGTTCTTTATTTATCGCAAAGTCCTATGGACCATAGAGAATGGTATCATTCTTTAGGATATGATCCACAGGCGTTTGAACAAGTGATTCGTGGTTATATTATGGAAGGAAAGATTATTTATTTTCGAGGAATGAATTTTAATTATGATCAAGAAGTTATTCAAGCAGCACGTCGTTTTTCTCCTAAAATTCGAAGAGATGTTCAGTGCCCTAGTTTAGAGGTATATTGTGGAATTGTCATTCCTTCTCCAGGAGCGAAGTGGGAACCCGTTGTGAGAATTCAAGAAGAAGAATTGACGGGGATGATAGCAGATCCAGTTAAGAAGGAAAAGGAGGTTCAACCCATTGAAACCGGTCCTGTTTTAGAGTTTAAGAATGATATTATGGATGCTGTCTTTGTTAAACGCGCTATTTTGATTAGTGGTGTAGTGTTGACCTTAACCATTATTTTAAAGATTATTTTATTTTCTCAAGGCAAGATTCTTCATCTTAATAATACGATGGATGTTTTATTATCTATTTGTCAGATAGGCTTGCTAGGATATAGTATTTTTCTTTATTCTAAGAAGAATGGTAATGCTAAATATACGGCATTAGGAGCTAGTATAGCTTTATTGTTAACGTTTCATATTTGGGATATTGTATTAGGAGTTCTTTATTTTTTATTTACCATTGATCAGAATTATTTTGTGAAAGTTCTTAATTTCTTTAAGAAAATTGGTAAAGGAAAAAAAGAGGATAAAAATTCTTGATACTTCTTTCGTATCTGTATTAAAATAGTAATGTAAGGATAGGTGATAGTAGTGTATAAAGTTTTATATAATAAGCCGGTTAGTTCGGCTTCTTTTGAGATAGCAATCGAGGCGCCTTTAGCTATTCGAAATGCTATGCCAGGACAATTTTGTATTGTTATGCCACATGAGGATAGTGAAAGAATTCCTCTAACCATTTATGATATGGATTTTGATAAAGGAATTATTTATTTGATTTATCAAGTAGTAGGAGCTTCTACCGAAGAATTATCTACTATTCAAGATGAAGTATTTAGTGTTGTTGGACCGCTTGGAAATGCCAATGAGATTTGTTCTCATTTGGATGAATTCCGTGATAAAAGAATTTGTTATGTTGCAGGAGGAGTTGGAATTGCTCCTGTTTATCCACAAGTTAAATATTTGAAGGAACACGGAATCGATGTAGATGTTATTTATGGATCTAGAACAGCTGAAATGTTAATTATTCGTGATAAGATTGAAAAAGTAGCTCATAAAATTCGTTATGCAACGGATGATGGTTCTTTTGGAACGAAAGGATTTGTTACTACTATTTTGGAGCAGCATATTCATGATTATGATATCGTGGTTACGATTGGACCTGTTATAATGATGAAGAATGTTGTAGCTTTAACCAAACAATACAATCTTCCTACTATTGTTAGTATGAATCCATTAATGGTAGATGGTAGTGGAATGTGTGGTGCTTGCCGTTGTGAAGTTGATGGTAAACCTCGTTTTGCTTGTATTCATGGGCCTGAATTTGATGGCTTTAAAGTGGATTTTGATTTAGCTTTAAAACGTATGAATATTTATCGTGAAGAAGAAAAAGAAAAATGGGAACAAAGAAGAAAACAAGTAGAGGGGGAAGTTAATCATGAATGATGAAAAAGTAAAAGGAAGATTACAAGCTCCAGAAGAGCGTGTCAATAATTTTAAAGAAGTAGAGTTTGGATATAATGATGAAGAAGCTTTACAAGAAGCAAATCGTTGTCTACAATGTATGAATCCTCGTTGTGTAAAGGGTTGCCCTGTTAATATCATGATTCCTGAGTTTATTAAACATATCAAAGAAGGAGATATAAAAGCCGCTTATGAAGTAATTTCAAGATCCTCTTCTTTACCAGCTGTTTGTGGTAGAGTATGTCCACAAGAAAAGCAATGTGAAGCGATGTGTATTAAAGGACTAAAAGGAGATGCTATTTCCATTGGTTCTTTGGAGCGTTACGTTGCGGATACGGCTATTAAGAATCATTTGAACAGTATTACTCCAGCTACTAAAAATGGACATCGTGTGGCGATTGTAGGAAGTGGTCCTGCAGGCTTAACTTGTGCGGGCGACCTTGCCAAAGCTGGTTTTGATGTAACGGTTTATGAAGTATTACAAAAAGCAGGAGGAGTTTTGACTTATGGAATTCCAGAATTTAGACTTCCAAAGAGTATTGTTCAAAAAGAAGTGGATAGTCTAAAAGATTTGGGTGTTACTATTAAGTGTGATGTTCCTGTTGGAAATTCCTTGACATTAGAGGAATTAAGCAAGGAATATGATGCGGTATTTTTAGGAACTGGTGCAGGACTTCCTAAATTTATGGGAATTCCTGGAGAAGATGGAAACCAAGTTTTCTCTGCAAATGAGATTTTAACTCGTATTAATTTAATGGGTGCCTATAAAGAAGATGGAAAGACTCCTATTAAAAAAGTAGAAAAAGCGTATGTCATTGGTGGCGGAAATGTCGCTATGGATGCTGTTAGAAGTTTGAAGCGTTTGGGAATTGATGCTCATATTATGTATCGTCGTTCCGAAGAAGAACTACCAGCTCGTCGTATGGAAGTTGAACATGCAAAAGACGAAGGAATTGTTTTCGATTTGTTGCAAAACCCAACCAAGATTTTAACCGATGAAAACAATAATGTTATTGGTATGGAAGTTGTAAATATGGTATTAGGAGAAGCTGGAGAAGATGGAAGACGTAGTGTTACAGAAGATGAAAGTTCTCTTCATACCGTTGAATGTGGAATGGTTGTTATGGCTCTTGGAACAAGTCCTAACCACGAAGCTTTGAAACAAAGCGATATTGCCCTTAGTGATCGAGGACTAATTGTGGTTGAAGGCTCTAAGACATCTTTGGATAATGTCTATGCTGGGGGAGATGCTGTAACGGGAGCTGCTACTGTTATTTTGGCTATGGAAGCTGGTAAAAAAGCAGCCCAAGAAATTATGGAGAAATTTGCATAAAGAATACTTTGGTATTCTTTTTTTTGTTATAATAAAAAGGGAGGGTTCTATGAGAATTGTACGAGATAAGGAACATTCAAAATTATTTGTTGTATCGGATTTGAATGATGTATTGTTAGAATTTGGATTTTTTGCAGATGAATTCGTTTGTGATTTTTTTGCTAAACATATTACGATACCGAAAGAAATTGATTCTAATTTTTTTGATACTTTCCAAAATCTTTTTAAACAACACTATCAGTTTTCTCATACTTATAGTTATCAAGACCAACATAAAATTGTTTGGCTCTCGGATCAGTACGGAAATTTAGAAAACAGTGAGGAAGTCTCTAGAATTTCTAGAATGATACTAGAGATAGGAGAAGATGATTTAACTTTTTCTTTTCAAACTCCTTTTTTGGATCAAGAAGGATATCCCTATTCGCAAGGAATGGTTGCTTTGTCTCCTGCTGGAAATGGTAGTTGGAGTAAAAATCAAGACACAGGAAAGAGTTTTCAAACGGAATTTATTGAAAGTTTTTGGAGTATATTACAAGGAAAAACAAAACAGATGAGAAAGGAGAAATCTTATGAATGAAATTAAATGTCCAAAGTGTGGGACGGTATTTCAAATAGATGAATCAGACTATGATTCGATTGTGAAGCAAATTCGAAATCATGAATTTGAAAAAGAATTACAAGAGAGGGAACAACAACATCAATTTCATGAAAAGACAGCGGTTAAAGAAGCTATTATGGATGCGGAAAAACGTTTGGAAAAGAGTATTCATGAAAAAGATTTAGAAATACAAGATTTAAAAAGCAAATTGGATTTAACCAAAGCAGAGACGGCTTTGGCTATTAAAACAGCCGTTACGGATAAAGAAAAAGAAATTGATAAATTACAGAATCAGTTAGAAACCAAAGAAAATGAATACTTGCTAAAAGAAAAGAATTTACAAGAAGGTTTTCAAGAAAAAATTAAATCGAAAGAAGAACAAATTGAATATTATAAAGATTTTAAAGCTAGACAATCTACTAAAATGATTGGGGAGTCTTTGGAAAAACATTGTAGTGATGAATTCAATAAATTAAGGCCGTTATTTCCCAATGCTTATTTTGAAAAAGATAATGATGCGAAGAGTGGAAGTAAAGGAGATTTTATTTTTCGAGATTATGAAGATGGCATTGAATTTGTATCAATTATGTTTGAGATGAAAAATGAAGCAGATGAAACAGCAACCAAACATAAGAATGAAGATTTCTTAAAAGAACTTGATAAAGATCGTCGAGAAAAGAACTGTGAATATGCAGTTTTAGTTTCTTTATTGGAAATAGATAATGAGTATTACAATACCGGAATTGTAGATGTTTCTCATCGTTATCCTAAAATGTATATCATTCGTCCTCAATTTTTTATTCCTATTATTACTTTGATAAGGGGTCTAGCTCAGCATTCTCTTCAATATAAAAAAGAATTACAAATTGTGAAAGAACAAAATTTAGATATTGCACATTTTGAAGAAAATGTAAATGCTTTTAAAGAGGCTTTTGGAAGAAATTATCGTCTTGCTTCCGAACGTTTTCAAAAAGCTATCGAGGAAATCGATAAGACCATTGATCATTTACAAAAGACCAAGGATGCTCTTTTATCAAGTGAAAATAATTTACGATTGGCGAATCATAAAGCAGAAGATTTAACAATCAAAAAGTTAACTCATAATAGTGAAACGGTTCAAAAAATGTTTGAAGATGAGAAAAAGAAAAAAGAGAAGGAGAATTAGATATGGAAATAGATGTGGATCGTTTGAGACGAGATTTAATTGCTTCTTTGGAAGCGGCTTATTTTGTTGGAGGCTTTGGAGCGGCTTTAGTAGAGAGAGTAGAGTTAGAGGGAGCTAGTGACGATGAGATTGTAGCAATTGCTTTGCAAAAAGGAATGAATTTACAAAAATATGTTGTTTTGGACACTAATTCTCATGGCTTTACGAAGTAAAAGTCTTTGTTTGATAGTGTAAAGAGTCTGTATTATTTATTTACATTATTGAAGAAATTTGTTATATTGGATATAAGGTGATGGTATGAACATAGAGGAATACTTAAAACAAAATTATCCACATGTAAAAACTGTTGAACCCATTACCGTGGATGGGGTTGTAAAAGGATACTATGCAAAAGGGGAATATGCTTGGGATGAGTTATATATTCCTTCTAGTGCTCTTTCTAGTAGTGGAGTAGGAATGGTTTCTTATATTCCAGGAGCTGGAGGATCTGGTACAGATGCAGCTGCCTTACGAACTAGAATCAAGAATAATCCGCCAGATTATATCATTTCGATTGCTTCTTCTTGCGGTGATAATCACGATTGTCTTACAACCGGATATAATATGGCAAAAGGATTGAACATTGATGTTACGAATAATGTAACAGTATGTTTCAGTGCTAGTGGTTATATTGGATTACAACATACTGAAGATTTCTTGAAAAATGGTAATTCTGATGTAACAACAACTGTTATATCTTGTGAACCTTATCCATATGGGTCAAATAGTGTTTATAAGTGTGATTCAGATCATATGGGAGCTATGGTGGAAAATGGAACAAAAGTTATTTTTGTTACTCCCCAAAAATTCCATATTAATATGCAGGATGAAATATCTACTTTAACACAAAACGGACTTCAATCTTATTGGTTAAAAACTAATTATTCTGGAAACCATGGTGGAGTTCATATTGCGACATCTCGTGATGTGTTATCTAGTGGAATGCTAGACTATATTTTGGGATTGGCAGATGACTTTAATCATGAACCTGGAGGAGATTCTTATAGTCCTGGATATCAATTGATTGGTTATGATAAAGAAACCGGTCAATTAATTACGGTTGATTATGATGAGTTGGTTCAAAATGGTTTTGGAGTTGTTCGCATACCAGATTTAGAGAAACTAAAAGCGTTTGATAGTTTTGAAATTAAAA
>CAMNHK010000014.1 GCA_946539445.1 uncultured Caryophanales bacterium | reverse complement strand
GAGCCGGAAGGGGCCACTAAAATGGAAACATATAAAGAAATAGAAACATCAGGTTGATGTCAAGTCCTGAAATGAACATTTTAGGTAATGATAATATTCGAAAAACGAATAGCATATATTGGCTTGGTTCACCGAGAGATTACAATAATGTTTGGGCTGACATAAATGCTATTTCTCGTACTGGTACATTGACTTATAGCAGTTATAACACCATCCTGGGATTGCGTCCAGCAATTTCACTGACACCCGGCATCGAATATTCTGATGGAGATGGAAGTATGGCCAATCTATTTGTTGTTAAAATGAATTAAATAGAAGTCATAACCAATAAGTTATGACTTTTTTACATTTTAAAAATATTTTTAAAATGATTATAAGAAATAATAGTTGTTTTAATCTAAAAATCTTTTCTTTTGTCAAAATGTATGTTATATTTCATTTAGCAATTGAGAATCTTGATTGCCTTATATAACGTGATATTTTGCGTATATATGACAAAATGTCGCTCCATTGAAATTAACTAGTCAATTGACTATTTTTTTTTTAACTTAATATAATTAGAAGATTAAGATTAATTGAATCTCTTGACCAAAAAATAGTACATAAAAATTTTCATAGATTGATAATAGGTGTGGTAATATGAAATACATTAAGATATTATGAATGGTTTAACGGATTACCAGATCAAAAATTAAGACAGTCAAAAGTAATATAAAAAAAGATGATTACAAATTGTAATCGTCTTCTTTATTACTGTACTTCTAATAATTTCTGATTAACTCTTGTTTCTACTTCCAAGTAATACTTGGTTTCTGCATCATTCATGTCTTCTTCCTTCCAGTTTTTAAAGGATTCCATCGCCGTTGCATATTTAGTCATATAATCTGCATAGTCTTTTAATAAAGAAACATCACTTGGATTTGCATTAAATTTTTTCATAAATTCTACATATTCATTCATAAAAGATTCATAATCATCCATAGCTTTTTTAAAATCAGGTCTTAATCCATTATTATCAGTATCTGTTTTGGATTGATCCTCTTTTTTTGTTTCTTCACTAATTGATTCTTTCTCAGGTTTGCTTAAACTAATGTTGTATTCTTTGTCATCCTCATCATAATAAAGATATAGAGAATAACCTTCTTCATTTTCAGCACTAAATGAGGTGGATGAATTAGAAATATCAACTGTATATCCTTTTTCTTTGCACGCCTTTACATAATCTTTATATTCACTTTTATCTACTCCCATAATGTATAGTGACAAGGAACTGGATGAATCATAATTTAATCTTCCTTTTAGAGTTTTTGGTTCAGGCAACTTTTCACTAAGAACGTACTCACTCCAAACTAAATCCTCTGCTTTTTCTTTAGAGTAACTGGAATCACCAATTTGAACATCTCCTAATGCAAAAAATGGAACAAACAAAATGCATCCACCTATAAAAACAATTTTATGAAAGTTTGTAATTTTTTCTGGTAAGATATCTAAGCAAAGTAAAGTTACATAGCCAAATGCCGCAACTTGAGCTATACCAATTAATCCGCTTAATATTTTACCGTCTCTAAATGCAGTAAAAGTAAATAATAAACAAATAATTATTAAAGCTATTGCCCATCCTTTTAACTTACCTGTATTCTTTTTCTTTTTATATTCACGTTCATCATTGTAGCTATCATTTTTCTTTTTATTTTCAAGTTCATGTTCATCAAGTTCTTTTTTAGCTTTAATTTCAGCTTTCTTAATTCTTCTGACTTCTGTAGCTTTATCATCAATAATAACCTTAGATCCACAAAAGCTACATTCCATTTCATCTGAATCTTCCGGTATATCCAATTCTCCTCCACATGAAGGACATTTAACCTTTTTAAGTTCCATAAATTCACTCCTTATTTTACAAATTCATTATAGCATAAAACCTCACGCAAACGACATATCTTTTATCATTTATATGAAAAAATTCTATTACAAGAAAGGAAAGAGAATTTAAGTAGTAGATATACAAAAAAATTGTTTATTATAATAATAAAAAGTATCAACTATCACTTCGTTAGAAAATAGTTCATATCTTAAGAAAGAAACATTTATAGGTTTCTTTTCTTTTTATTTTCATATATAATATTTTTTTGAATGGAGTGATAAAAATGAAAAAACTAATTGTCGGTCAATCAGGAGGTCCAACTTCTGTAATTAATGGATCATTGGCTGGAGTATACTATGAAGCAAAGAAAAAGGGATTTGATAAAGTTTATGGAATGGTAAATGGAATAGAAGGATTATTGCAAGAGAATATAATTGATTTAGATGATTATTTTGCAGATAAAAAGAATCTAGAATTGTTAAAAAGAACTCCTTCTAGTTTCTTAGGAACCTGTCGTTTTAAACTAGGAAGTATAAAAGATCATGAAGATACATATGAAAAAGTATTTGAAATATTAGATAAACATTCCATCGATTCTTTTATTTATATTGGTGGAAATGATTCAATGGATACCGTTGAATCATTATCCGATTATGCAGCTTCAAAAAAGAAAAAGCAAAACTTTATCGGAGTACCAAAAACAATTGATAATGATTTACCAATTACGGATCATTGTCCTGGATTTGGTAGTGCATGTAAGTACATTGCTACTACTTTAAGAGAAGTGATTCAAGATAATAATTGTTATGGTAATACCAAACCAACCGTAGCAATTGTAGAAATAATGGGAAGACATGCTGGATGGTTAACAGCTGCTAGTGCTTTAGCCAAAGATGATTCTTGCGAAGGAGTAGATGCAATCTATTTACCTGAAATTCCATTTAATATGGACACATTTGTCGAAGAAACCAAAGAATTACTAAAGAAAAAATCTTCTATTGTAATTGCCGTTTCAGAAGGAATTAAAACAGAAGATGATTTGTTTATTTGTGAACTTACAGATGCCAATTTATTGGTAGATTCATTTGGACATAAAGAATTAGCTGGTTGCGCAGAAATCCTTTGCAAAGTATTAAAAGAAAAACTAGGAGTGAAAACTAGAGCTATTACTTTATCTACTTTACAAAGATCGGCTGCTCATTTAGCCTCTAAAACAGACTTAGAAGAAGCATTCCGTTGTGGTATGAAAGGAGCCGATTTGGCTTTCAAGGGAGAATCAGGAAAAATGGTTTACATGAATCGTATTTCCAATAATCCATATAAAATAAAATATGAAGTATTTGATGATATTCATAAAATTGCCAATATTGAAAAGAAAATACCATTAGAATGGATTGATGTAGACAATAATAATGTCAAAGAAGAATTAGTAGATTATTTAAAACCACTAATTCAAGGAGAAGTAAAACAAATTTATAAAGATGGTCTACCTCAACATATTGTATTAAAGAAATAGCATTCCCTTTGAATGCTTTTTTTTTACAAAAATAAAATATTATAGGATTGAACAATGAAAAAAGATGCTATAATGATAGTGAGAAAGGTAGAGGTGCGTATCTATGGTAAGTAGTGGCTTAGTGTCAAGTGATGCAAGTGCTGTAACAAATACTTGCTCTAATTATCAAACAACGGTAAGTGATTTGTCCTCTGTATGGAAAGGCCCATCGTTTGATAATTTATTATCACAAGCGGAAGCTTTTGTATCTGAGTATCCCAATACCATACAAAAAGAAATGAATGCCTTTGCGAGTGCCTGTGAACTCTACCAAGAATATAAAACAACAAAAAGCTTATTAGAAGCCGCAAAAAGTAATTATGCAGCAGCAATTGCGAATAAAGATGAGGAATCCGCTAGTAGATATAGTGCAGAAATTAGTGAGTATTCTGCCAAATTAGAAAGATTAGCTCAAGAAATCAATAGTTGCTTAGAAGAAGCAGCTTCAGGACAATTGGATTCATCTGGAGTATCCGCAACCTCTTTAGGATTATCTACTTCTTCTGCTACGCAATCAACAACTCCTGGAGAATTTGTAGTAGATAAAAGCAAAGGAATCTATGGTCATATTGAATCTAGTATTGATGGAAAAACGCATACCGTCTTTAATCAATTCCAAATTCAAGGATGGAGAGGAGATTGTAATAGAGCAGCTGCCGCTAGTATTGCCAGTGCTTTTGTATCGAATCCAGAAGAAGCGGTGGAAATTGCGAAAAAGTCATCTGATGGTATTGGATATGATAGTGAAGTAACAAATGCTTATTTTAACCAGTTTGGACTAACGGCCAATGTAAGTAGTGTTCAAGGATCATATGATTCTATAAAAAATGATATAGTATCAAACTTACAAGATGGTAAATATGTTATGTTTGATTTATCTCAACCTCTTGTTGTCGGAAAAAGTGGTCAATTATGGGCCTTTCGAAGACACTGGGTATCGGTTTTGGATTTAAAGCAAACCGAAAACGGAGACTATGCCATTTTTATTTCGGACTCAGGACATGGTGCTAGTACCAAAGATCATGGAATGGGAGCAGGGTGGTATAGCCTAGATGAATTTACCGGCAAAAACATTTCTAATTTTACAACGATTAGTAATAATAATTAAAAAAAGTCATAAAATATGACTTTTTTTTATTCTTCTACTAAATGTTCTTCTTTCCAACGCTCAAACTCTTCCTTTTGAGAAGTAGTTTCAATCTCTTCATGATAATAATGTTTCGTAAATTCTCCACAAGAACTACCGACTTCTCTTCCAGGAGGAGAATACGTTTTTATCCTAAGATTAGGAATCATCTTAGAAATTTGTTCTACCCAGTAATCTTCTTGAATACTTCTTTTTAAAGAATTAGTAGGATTAAAGCGAATAAACTTGATAGGAATAGGATACTTACGAAGCAAATCACAAAGCAAGTTCAAATCTTGTTCTTGATCATTCACATCTTTAATCAATGTATAATGAATCTCTATTGGATCATCGTTTGTATGAAGTTTTTTATACTTTTCCATAATAATAGGATTGGCTTGTAAAGCATCACGGTAGTTAATCAAATAAGAGAAAGCCTCACGAACCGAAACCTTCGTACTTGGAATCAATTCATATCGTTCTTCGTCTATAGGTGTATGAAGAGAAAAATGAATCTTTAAAGGAATGTTTAAACGACAAACTATCTCTTGTAATTTCAAAATATTTTGATTTGGCATCATGGTAGCAATTGAATAAGCGACATCTTCATAGCCAAGCTTCTCTTTAATCCAATCTTCTTTTTTATAGACCTCTTCAATAAGGGGAATATTTAATAAAGGTTCCCCAACACCCATAAAAGAAATGAGCAATTTTTTCTTATCCGTTCTTCTCTTACCATCCTTTGTTAATGTATAAATAAGGCACTCTAAAAAATCAGCTGATTGAATAGGTAGCATAGCTTTGTTTAGACCCTTATTGGTTAAATGACACATTTTGCATCCCAAATTACAAAAATAATGAGTAGGGACACAAACAACATCTTTTTCTATTTTATTGAATAATAAAGACATTTCAATTATTTTTTTATGATCAACTTCAAAAACACTCTTCAAGGTACCATCCGAAAAATCTTTAAAAACACCCAATGAATGAATCATGAAAACCACCTCAAATAATAAATTACTTTTTATTATAACATGAATAATAGGAATAGTTTGAAGGAAAATCATTTTTGTTTTATAATGAAAATAGAAAAGGTGATTGAATGGAAAGAATAGTAAGTGTTACATTACAAGACAAAGCACCAAGCAGGGAGACTATTACAAAAATAGAGGAACTTTGTCAAAACCATATGCCACTAAAAGAATCCGAAATCAATAGTTTATTGGAAAATCTATGTTGGAAAGTAAGAAAAAAAATAGCCGAAGCAAATGAATCAAACATTCAAGATGATTCCTATGCCTTTAAATGTGATTTGGCGCAAAGTATGATTGTATACTATTTCCAAAAATTAGGAATAAGTGCCAATCCGGTAAACACAAATGAAGTATTAAATGGGACTTGTGGTCATAGTTTTGTACTCGTAACGATCCAAGATAAAATATATCTAGTGGATCCAACTTATATTCAATTCTTTGAAAAAGATAAATGTGACGTTGAAAGATTTACTATTATTAATGATACAGTGTGTACATCACCAGATCCAGGATTTTTTATAGAATTAAATCAAGCCGAAGAGACTGTTATGCCTCTACTAGAAAAAGGATATATAGAGTTCAAGGAAGAAGTAGCAAAAGCTTATGGAGATAGTTTCTTTCAAACAAAGACGGGAGTATCTCCTTCACAAATAAAATATAATGTCGCAACTGGAACACTATATAAAAAATGGTTTGAATCTTATACTTCTAAATTGTCAAAAACAGAAGAAGAATTAAGAAAAATGGGATTATTATTAGAACCGTTTCAGCCAGAAGATTTTACTGGTAAAAGATTTAGATAAGAAAGAAGGAATGATAATGAAATTTTGCCCAAACTGTGGACTTCCACTAGATGGAAAGACAAAATGTGAATGTGGATACAATGTAGAAACCAATGAAGTGGATAAAGAAATGAATCAACAATATGAAGATACTATAAAAGGAAACTATGAAAGACAATGTAATGTGATGCCTATGGGATTAAATTCACAAATGGGGTTTGGAATGTCCAAAGAAGAGGCACTTGAAAATGCTAGAAAAATGGGATTAGATTCTTCTATTTCAGAGGAACAATTATGGAATCAAATGAATCAACCAATTTTCAATAGAGAAAACGATAATTTAAGCAGTAAAGAACTATTGGAAATAATGAGAGAATACAAGGATATACAAAAAGATGAAACAAAAGAATGATGGATTCTCTGTTTCCTTAGGATTAGTAGACTATATAAATCCCATTCTTTATACCATAACCATCATCACAATTATAACGAATATGAAAATAATAATGACAAGTCCTTTTCTAGAATTATTCATAGTAGGAGCCTCTCTTTCTTTAATATTTGGATTTGTCATACCAACAGGAAAACTAATCGTAGGATTAGGAATCATAAAATTTCGAATGCCTGTTAGCTTAGTTTTTTTAGTAAACAGTGGAATCTTTTTATCAGGAATGATGCTGATGAAAACAATTTTTAATTGGAAAACCAATCTTTTGATAATTACTATGGTAATAGCCATTCTATTACTCATAGTCTTATATTGGAAGACAAAAAAATTCAATACAATTGCTGTTTTAATAGGTGCGATTGGATATTTATCCATTTATATATCTTTAATTGGCAAATCCATTCAAATGAATCATTTAATTCCTATTATTTTATACAGCGGAGCAATCTTACTATTTATTATGCTATGCGGAATTGGAATAAAAGCAAATTTGAAAGATCCAAAAGTACATTGGGTGATAGAATTATCAAATGTATTCTGTCAATTTTTAGTTGCGATAGGAACCATCCTATTATGGAAATAGAAAAGGAGTATTTATGGAATTATTAGATGTTTATGACAGTCAAGCAAAGAAGACAGGAAGAGTAGTGGAAAGAGGAAAAGATAATTCATTTACGGAAAATGAGCATATTGCAGTAGCAATTATCTTTATAGAAAATAGTAATAATGAATTTTTGATTCAAAAGACATCTACAGAAAAAGGTGGAGAGTATTCATCCACGGGAGGACACGTGAATCATGGAGAAGAACCAATAAATACCATTATTCGTGAAGTAAAAGAAGAACTAGGTATAGAAGTTAAGAAAGAAGAAATAATCGATTTAGGATATCAATTATTTGATTTTCCCATTCGTTTTTTCTATTATTTAAAGAAAGACATAGACTTAAATGAAATAACCATTCAAGAGGAAGAAGTAGAATCTGTATCCTATAAAACAATCGAAGAAATAAATAATATTATTAATCAAGGATTAATGAATAAAGCTCATGGAATTTTATTTCAAAAACTATTAGAATATAAAGAAAAAATAAAATCAATATAGTAAATATATATTGATTTTTTTTATTGAATTATTTGTCTTTTTCTTCTATAAAATAAAAGAGAAGATAGGTGATTAAGATGAAGAGAAAAATAATGATATTATTATGCCTTATGATGTTTCCATTACTACCAATGCACGTACTTTAAGGAAAGAAAATGCCTCTAGTGGAGAGTCTATTAGTTTCAAAGTAACGGCTAAGAATAGAACAATAAAAAAAGAACCAATATATTGGTTCTTTTTATTTGCTTTTTACTTTGTTCATTTTCTTCTTTTTCATCTTCATCTTCGTCTTCGTCTTCCTCTTCGAAAACTAAATCATCGGGATAGTCTAAATCATAAAGATCCGTTGACTCTAATCCATAATCTTCGATGACTTCTGCATAAGCAGGAGTTGCCAAAGCAAAGCTTGCGTTCCCAACTAACAATCCAGATAAAGCAGCTGATGCAATACGAACATTAAGTCCTTTTATTTTCATTTTTCAGTCCTCCTTATAAAAAAATATTTTAATTAATTTGTATTTTACGTTTTTTTATCTTTGTCAAATGCGTAGGATAGATTTTTGGTATATAAAATATTTATGTTATAATAAAAATAGGTGAATGATTATGAAAACAATTGGCATTATATTTGCTCAAAAAGAAGAATTAGATGCTTTTTTATCGAAAATAGAATTATTGAATATAAACCGAATTCAAGAAGTATTATTCTACGAAGGTAGCGTAGGAGAAATAGAGTGTGTTTTAGTAGAATCAGGAATTGGAAAAGTGAATGCCGCAAGAACCACTCAATTATTAATCGATTCTTATCCAGTATCCACCATATTTAATGTAGGAGTAGCGGGATCTATTCGAAAAGAAGTGGGAATAGAAGAAATTGTAGTAGGGGATAAATTAATTCAATACGATTTTGATATTACAGCCTTCAATCATGAATTAGGTTATATTCCAGAAATCGGGACTTACATAGAAAGTGATAGGGAGTTAGTTGCCTTAGCAAAACGTGTTCCAACTCCTATGAAAGTTCATATTGGAAATATTGCTTCTGCGGATACTTTTTTAACAGACCCTGTAAAAGGAGAAGAAATTGCCCAACGTTTTAATGCATTTTGCGTAGAAATGGAAGGAGCCGCTATTGCTCAAGTATGCTACTTATCGAAAATGCCATTTTTAATAATTCGTTCTATGTCAGATTCTCCGATGGAAGGAGACAACAAAAAGACTTATGATGAATTATTAGAAACAACATCCGAAATGGCGGCTAACTATTTATTAGGATTAATCGATTTTTTAAAATAAATGATTTGAAGGAATTGTATGTCTAAATCGCGTATGTTAAAATGATATTGTAAGAAAGGAAGATAGGTATGAGAGATTTAGGAACGGTTGTTAGAGGAGTGCGTACTCCGATTATTAAAGAAGGGGATGATTTAGCGACAATAGTTGTGAATTCAATATTAGAAGCTCAACAAAATAATCATTTTGAATTTCATGACAAAGATATAGTGGCTATCACAGAAGCAGTAGTAGGAATTAGTGAAGGAAATTATGTAACGGTGGATCAGGTAGTAGAAGATATAAAGAACAAATTCCATAATCCAGAAGAGTTAGGAATCGTATTTCCAATTTTAAGTAGAAATCGTTTTTCCATTATTTTGAAAGCAATTGCGAGAAGTACGAAAAAATTATACGTTCAATTATCTTTCCCAAGTGATGAAGTAGGAAATGGAATCTTAGATGAAGATAAACTAGACCATAGTGAATTTACATTAGGAAGTATTATTACAGAGAAAAAATATAGAGAAAACTTTGGAGATTGGCTACATCCATTTACAGGTATCAATATGGTTGACTTTTATAAAGAGTTAATTGAAAACGAAGGATGTGAAGCGGTATTTATACTTTCTAATAAAGCAACAGATATTTTGGAATACACAAAGAATGTTTTAAATTGTGATATTCATACTCGCTTCCGTACAAAAAAATTATTAGAGCAGGCAGGAGCAAATGTATTTGGTTTATATGAAGTAATGAATGCACCAATTAACGGTAGTGGTTTTAATGAGAAATATGGAATGTTAGGTTCAAATAAGTCAACAGAAGAAAGACTAAAATTATTCCCAAGAACCGGTCAAACATTAGTAGAAGAAATTCAAAAAAGATTGAAAGAGAAAACAGGAAAAACAATTGAAGTAATGGTATATGGGGATGGAGCATTTAAAGATCCAGTCGGTCATATTTGGGAACTAGCCGATCCAGTTGTCTCACCTGCTTATACCTCTGGCCTTGAAGGAACTCCAAATGAAATAAAACTAAAATATGTTTCTGATAATAAGTATGCAAATCTTAGAGGAGACGAATTAAAAGAAGCAATCAAAGAGGAAATCCGTAAGAAAGATAAAAATTTAAAAGGACAAATGGTTACGCAAGGAACGACTCCTAGAAGATTAACAGATTTGATTGGATCCTTATGCGATTTAACGAGTGGTAGTGGAGATAAAGGAACACCAGTAGTGTTCATTCAAGGATATTTTGATAATCTAGCAGATGAATAAAAGATACTTTTGTATCTTTTTTCTTTTATGCTATAATAAAAATAACAAAACCTTAGGAGGAACTATGTTAGTAAAATATGAAAAACTTTTTACAACAAAAGAAGAATTGGAAATAATGAATCGTACAGATCCCAATATGGTTGCAGGTTTATTAATTCATACCATTTGCAATTATAATCCAAATGACACAACAGAATTTTATAAAATGCTACAATTTTTAATGGGAGAAAATCAAACAATATCAGCTTTGATGCAACAAAATATAAAAGATCGAATGCTCCAAAATGAAAAGTATCCATATATTGGAAAATCTTATTTCAAAGGAGCTACTCCAGATAATGACTATACTCCAACTTCTTATGAAGTAGAAGTAGTAGAAAATGAACATTCTAGAGTAGAAGAAGGATACATTCGTTTATTCTTAAAAAGTGGAGGTTCTGATAGTCTAAGACCAATCACTTTAAGATTAGCAAAAGATGGAAATTACTATGTATGGAGTGATTCTGTAATTGGCTTGTTAGCCGATATTCGAATTATGGAATCAAAAAATCCATGGGCATAAAAGAGGAGAAGAAATATGTATAAAGATAATAAAGTATTAATTGGAAAAAGTGGAGAAAAAGAACTATCCATTTTATTGGATAAAGCGAATCGTCATGGTTTAATTACAGGAGCCAGTGGTTCTGGAAAAACGATCACATTAAAAGTAATGGCCGAATCATTTTCGGATGCCGGAGTGCCAGTATTCTTAGCCGATGTAAAAGGAGATTTGGGAGGAACCGCTCAAGCAGGTGAATCCAGTGAAAGCTTAGAAAAGCGTTTAGAAAAATTAGGAATTGAGAATTTTGAATATAAAGGATTTCCGGTTCGTTTTTGGGATATTTTTGGAGAATATGGACATCCTATTCGTACATCCTTAGACTCTGTTGGACCAGAAATATTATCTATGATGTTAGGTCTTTCAGAAGCTCAAGAAGGAGTATTAGCCATTGTATTTAAAATTGCCCAAGACAATAATTGGAGTCTAGATGATACAAAAGATCTACGCCTATTACTTCAATACGTAGGGGATAATAAAAATGATTTTATTACAAAATATGGAAATATAACAACTCAAACCGTTGGAGTTATTCAAAGATGTTTATTAACTCTTGAAAACCAAGGAGCTGACAAATTCTTTGGACAACCAGAATTAGACATTCATGATTTCTTGGCAACCGACGCGAATGGAAAAGGTATGATTAATATTTTACATGCTGTTAAATTATTCCAATCTCCGGATTTATATGCTTCCTTCTTATTATGGTTATTAACCAATTTATTTAATAAGATGCCAGAAGTTGGAGATTTAGACAAACCTAAAATGGTATTCTTCTTTGATGAGGCTCATTTATTATTTAATGGAATGCCAGCTTATCGTTTAAAACAAATTACCCAAGTAGTAAAATTAATCCGTTCTCGTGGAATTGGTTTATACTTCATTTCTCAAAGTCCAACCGATATTCCAAACGAAGTAATTGCTCAATTAGGAAATCGTGTTCAACACACTTTAAGAGCTTATACGCCTAGCGAACAAAGAACGGTTAAAGTAGCAGCCGAAGCATTCCGGGCCAATCCTGAATTTGATACAGCAGAAGCAATTTTATCCCTTGGAACAGGAGAAGCATTAGTATCATTCCAAAATGAAAATGGAGAGCCAGAAGTAGTAGAGAAAGCAACCATCTTACCACCACAGAGTAAAATGGGAGTGTTAGATGATATTGCGAGAAATAGAGTCATTAACTCTTCCTTATTATTAGGAAAGTATGAAGAAGCAGTAGAAAGAGATTCTGCTTATGAAGAATTGGATCAAATGATTCGTGAAAAGATAGAAAGAGAAGAAGCAGAAAAACAAGCAGCTCTTGAAGAAAAAGAAAGAGAAAAAGCCGAAAAATTAGCTGAAAAAGAAAAGAAAGAAAAAGAAAGAGAAGAAGCTAAAAAACAAAGAGAAGCAGAAAAAGCTAAAAAGAATGATCCGATGAATAAATTAAAAACAAAAGCTACGAATAAAGTAGTTAATAAAGTGTTAGATAAAGCCATTAATAAAGGATTAAATTCAATCTTCAAAGGAATATTTAAATAAAAGAGTCAAAGACTCTTTTTTATGTAAAGGAAGAAATATTTTTCTTTTAACTGCTTTTAAAATAGGATATACTAAAAGTAAGATAGGTGATTCATAATGAAGATTTTAGCAAGTGATTTTGATAATACAATTTATTATTTAGATGATCCAGAAAAAAACAAAAAGAATATAGAATCCATTCGAAAGTTTGTATCCTATGGAAATATTTTTTGCATTATTACAGGAAGAAACTACACGGATTTAAAACTGCTACTTCAGGAAAACAATATTCCATACTCTTACTTAGTATGTGAAGATGGAGCCAAGATCTTCAATAACGTGGACTACTGCATTGAAACGGTTCTTTTAGAAAGAGAAGAAATTGAAAAAGTGATTCCAATCCTAGAAGAAAATCACTGTGATTATTATTTAGACGATGGGTATAATCAAACTACTAATATGGATGATTGTGTAAAAATAGTCATTAATTGTGAAAAAGAAGAAGAAAAAGAGAGAATGGTACAGATTATAAAAGAAAAGTGTGATATTCACATTTACGCCAGTCGCTTCCATATTAATATTATCCACAAATCTGTAAATAAAGAAAATGCCTTGAAAAAATTGTTTAATTTAGAAAAACTAAATTATAATTTATTACATGTAATTGGAGACAATGATAATGATTATGAAATGTTAAAGACATTTGAAGGTGGCGTAATCAAAAAGCATAATAAAATATTAGATGAACTAAATAAAAAAGAATATGATACTTTAAGTGATTATATAGAAGAATTAATGAATCATTAATTCTTTTTTTGGGGATAAAACATATACTTCATTAGGTGAGATTATGGCAAAATTTGTAGTTCATTTAATAGGAGAATATGGCTATTTAGGAATGTTTCTTGGAATGGTATTAGAAGCAGTAATTATAGCAATTCCAAGTGAACTTATTTTAGCAACAGGAGGTATACTAGCAAGTAAGAAAATATTTTCCTTTCAAGGAGCCTTTTTAATAGGATTACTTGGTAGTGTCTTTTGTGCAATTGTTATTTATTTTATGGGATATTTGGGAGGAATCCCTTTTATCAAAAAGTATGGGAAATACTTTTATATGAAAGAAGAAGACATAGAAAAAAGTGATTCATGGTTCCTTAAATATGGGATGCTTTCGGCCTTAATTGGTAGAAATTTTCCTATAGTACGAACTCTTATTTCTCTCCCAATTGGATTAACCCATCAGTCTTTTTGGAAATTCTTACTATATACGACGATAGGATCCATTCCTTGGACATTTGCTTTTGTTTATGTTGGATATACTCTTGGAGAAAACTGGATCATTTTAAGTACTTATGTTGGATATTTAAAAACTCCTATACGCATTTTAATAGGGTTAGGGATCCTTCTTTTTCTTTATAAAAAGATAGGAAAGCCATTGAAAAATAAGAGAAAAGAAATCACAAAAAATCAAAAAAATGACTAGTAATTGAAATCAAAATATGATATAATGTTGAACGTTGCAAAAGAGGTGTATAAATATGGAAAAAAGAAATGTAGCAATTATTGCACACGTTGACCATGGAAAAACGACATTAGTAGACGGTATTTTAAAACATTCTGGTATGTTTCGTGACAATGAAGATTTAAGTAATCTATCAATGGATTCTAATGATCTAGAACATGAAAGAGGAATTACCATCTTAGCCAAAACAACCGCTTTGGATTATAAAGGAGTACGTATTAATATCCTAGATACTCCAGGACATGCTGATTTTGGTGGAGAAGTAGAACGTATCATGAATATGGTAGATGGTGTTATCCTAGTCGTAGATGCTTATGAAGGAGCAATGCCACAAACAAGATTCGTTTTAAAGAAAGCATTTGAAGCTGGAGTAAAACCAATTGTTGTTATTAATAAAGTAGACAAACCAAGTGCCAGATGCAAACAAGTAGTAGATGAAGTATTAGATTTATTTATCGAGTTGGGTGCTGATGATGATCAACTAGACTTCAAAGTATTATATGCTTCAGCTGTTAATAATACTTGTTCTTATAGCGACGACATTTCTACTCAAACAGAGGGATTTGATGAAATATTAGATACTATTTTGGAAGAAATACCAGCACCAAGTGGAGATAAAAAGAAACCATTACAATTCCAACCAGCTTTATTAGATTACAATGAATTTGTAGGAAGAATTGGAATTGGTAGAGTTCATAATGGAACCATTAAAACAGGAGAAGTAGTAACTTGTTGTCGTTTGGATGGAAGTAAAAAACAATTTAGAATTCAAAAACTATTTGGTTATTATGGATACGATCGTGTAGAAATTGATTCAGCTGAAGCGGGAGACATTATCGCCATTGCTGGACTTGCTGATATCTCAGTTGGAGAAACAATTTGCAATAATGATCAAATTCTTCCATTGCCTCCACTTCATATAGATGAACCAACACTTCAAATGACCTTTGGAACCAATTCTTCTCCTATGGTAGGAAAAGATGGAAAAATTGTTACTGCGCGTAAAATTGAAGAGCGTCTAAATCGTGAAACTCAGAGAGATGTTTCTCTTCGAGTTGAACCAGCAACCAATGAATCATTCTTAGTAAGTGGTAGAGGAGAATTACACCTTGGAATATTAATTGAAAATATGCGTCGTGAGGGATTTGAATTGGAAGTATCAAAACCAATGGTTATTATCAAAGAAGTTGATGGAGTAAAATACGAGCCATACGAAGAATTACAAATTGAAGTTCCAGAAGAATCTATGGGAACCGTAATTGAACAAATCGGAATTCGTGGTGGAAAAATGGAATCTATGACAAATTTTGAAAACCAAGTTCGCTTGTTATATACCATTCCATCTCGTGGATTGATTGGATTCTCTACCGATTTCATGACTTTAACCAAGGGATATGGAATTATGAACCACTCATTCAAAGAATATATGCCATATGAAACAGTAGATATTGGAGAACGTAAATTAGGTGTTCTAGTATCGATGGAAAACGGTGCTGCTACTGCTTACTCAATTGGAAACCTAGAAGATCGTGGTGTCATGTTTATTGAACCAGGAGAAGAAGTTTATGAAGGTATGATTGTAGGAGAATGCAACCGTGAAAATGATTTAGCAGTAAATGTTGTAAAAGGAAAACAATTAACCAATACTCGTGCTGCTGGTTCCGATCATACAGTAGTATTAAAACGTCCAAGACCTATTACCCTAGAATATGCCCTAGATTATATTAATTCCGATGAATTAGTAGAGGTTACCCCAAATCACTTAAGATTACGTAAGAGAATTCTAAATACGGAAGATCGTAAAAAGTTTGATGCACGTAATAAAAATTCATAGAAATATGGATTTTTTTTTAATCTCAATTCTATTTTTTATAAAAAAATGAAATTTTTATTGGATATTGAAATGGTTTTTGTTATAATGTAAATAGGATAGAGGTGATTGTAAATGAATGATAATAATTTACAAGGTATTAGACAAGTTACACCAGAAGAAATTGCTAAAGTAGAAGGGATACCTCTTACACCAGAAGAATTGCAAAAAACACAAGTATTAAATCTTCAAGAAGTAGAAGAGGCAGCTCGTTTTGAAAAAAGAACGAGTAAAAAACCAGCTATTATTGTCGCAATTATTGGAGCTTTATTATTAACTTTTGGAACGACTTTTCAAATAACTCAATCTATGAGTCAAGCTGCTAAAGAAAAGAAAGTGGAAAAAAGAAAAGAACCAGTGGTTGAAACTCCTAAAACAGTTTCTCTAGTTTGTGAATTTCTAGCTGCTCATCCTGAAAATGGAACGAGTGAAGTATACAACGTAACATTTACATTTGATGATCAAGGATTAACAAGAGAAACAAAAGTAGATACAATATCAGCTGCATCTGGAAGTGATTTGGGTTTAGCAACCGTAAAAGGGTTAGAAGAAGGATATCGTAAATTTATGAATCCAGTAAATGGATATTCCATTTCTGTAGTACCAAATCCAGCGTACACCCAAATTGTTACGACAGTAGATGCCGACTTAACAAAAATTGATTTCGCAACATTCCCAGAGTTTCAAAGAACGTACTATGTAACAAACGTAGATTATCCTTTGAACACACCAAAAGATCAAATCGCAACCGAGATGCAAGCAGCCGGATTTAATTGTAATTAAAAGAGAAGAAATTCTCTTTTTTTGTACAAAAAAAAATACATATTGGAAAATATGTATTTCATATGTAAATGTTAAATGCAATTAAGCATTTTTTTCATTTTTCTTTAAAGTTCTAATTTCTTTAGCAGAAAGTCTAACTTTCGTTCCGTCCTCAAGTCTATAAACTTGTAAGTTTACGTTTTGTCTTGTTTTAGTAGCGTTTAAAGCATGAGATCTTATATTTTTAACATTACCTTTTCTACCTGATATATTTACAGCCATGTTATCCCTCCTTTGGTTTTGACTCACTTGCTTAATAACTTTAACATAAAACAGGAAGAAAGTCAATCAAAATAAGGAAAAAAGACAAGTTAGAGAAGAATAATAAGATAAAAAAACAATTCTATGATAGAATAAAGGAGAGGAGGTATTAAGATGCAAATTCCACTATATAACAAAAGTAATTACACCTTATTATCGAGTTTATTAAAAATCGATGATTTAGTTTCTTTTGCGAAAAAAAATAATATCTCCCATATGGCTTTAACCGATGACAATATGTTTGGAACAATGGAGTTTATTCATAAATGTGAAAAAGAAAACATTCATCCAGTAATTGGTTTACATGTTTTATTAGAAAATGGAGATATTCTTTTGTATGCCAAAGATTACATTGGTTATCAAAGTTTAATAAAACTATCTACGATTCAAAATGAGCGAAAAGTAGAACCAATAGATTTAAAAAACTATTCTAAGAATGTAATATGTATCGTGCCTTTCCATTCCAAAGAAATGTTAGAAGCTTTGGGAGAAATCTATATTGATATATATTTAGGATATCAAAATAAGAAACAAGAAACAGAAGCTTTATTAGAAACAAAAAAAATTGTTTTTCTTCAAGAAAGTCTTTATCTAACAACAAAAGATCAAGAATATCTTCCATATTTGTATCGCATTCGAGATGGAAAAACCATATTGGATGAAATGAATTATGAAATTGAAAATCATGAATTAGAAATAGAAGATATTTCTTCTAGAAGTGGAGAATTAGGAATAGAAAATACTCATGTAATAGCAGAATCTTGCAATATTGTATTTCCCAAACAACCGAATTTACTACCAATCTATGATTGCCCAGAACCCAACAAGTATTTATTTGATTTAGCTCGTGCAGGACTATCCAAACGTTTGAATGGGAAGATTGACGACTCCTATAAAAAACGTTTAGTCTATGAATTAAATGTAATTAAAGACATGGGCTTTTCCAATTACTTTTTGGTTGTGTATGACTTCATACGATTTGCGAAAAAGAATCATATTTTAGTCGGGCCAGGAAGAGGAAGTGCTGCAGGAAGTCTAGTAGCTTATTCTCTAGGAATTACCGATATAGATCCTCTAAAATATGATTTATTATTTGAAAGATTCTTAAATCCGGAAAGAAAAACAATGCCAGATATTGATACCGATTTTCCAGATAATAAAAGAGACATCGTAATTGATTATGTAAAAGAAAAATATGGTGAAAAACGTGTTAGCGGCATCATTACATTTGGAACAATGGCTGCCAAGCAAGTCATTAGAGATGTATCAAGAGTATTAAATATTCCTCTTTATAAAGTAGATGCATTATGCAAATATATCCCCAGTTTTTCGCATGAAAAGTTATCGGAAATATATGAAAAGAATCAAGCATTCAAAGTAAAAGTGGATAGTGATACACTATTAATGGAAATGATGAGAATTGCCTTAAAGTTAGAAGGATTTCCAAGGCACACGTCTTCTCATGCTGCCGGAATTGTTATGAGTAGAGTGGATTTAGATGAAGTTCTTCCTTTGATAAAACTAGATAATATGTATCTTACCAGTTATTCTATGGAGTACTTAGAAGAATTAGGTTTACTAAAAATGGACTTTTTAGTTTTAAAAAACTTAACAATGATTGATAATATTCTAAAAGATATAAAAGATACAACAGGAACAGAAATTGATTTTAGTAAAATACCATTAGACGATGAAGAAACACTAAAAATATTCGAAACAGCCAATACTTGTGGGATTTTCCAATTTGAATCATCTGGTATGAGAGCATTTCTAAGAAGATTAAAACCCAATACTTTTGAAGATATCGTAGCGGCAATCGCTTTATTTCGACCAGGGGCAGCCCTAAATATTGAATCTTATATTAAGAGAAAACATGGAGAAGAAGAAATAACGTATTTAGATAAATCTTTAGAAGAGATAACAAAGAATACTTATGGATTCTTGATTTATCAGGAACAAATCATGCAAGTTGCGGCAGCTTTCGCAGGTTATACCTTAGGAGAAGCAGATATACTTAGAAGAGCTATGAGTAAAAAGAAAGTAGACTTATTAAAAGCCGAAGAAGAAAAGTTTATTGAAAAAAGTATGGAAATGCATCATAGTAAAGAACAAGCAAAAAAAATATTTGATTTAGTTCTAATTTTTGCTGGTTATGGATTTAATAAATCTCATTCCGTAGTATATTCTATTATTGCTTATAAAATGGCTTATTTAAAATGTCGTTATAAAACGGTTTTCTTTGCTAACCTCTTATCGAATGTTATAGGTAGTGAAACAAAGACCAATGAATATATTATGGAAGCTAAGGCAAATGGAATCGAAATAGAAAAACCAACCATTAATCAAAGTGGATCTAAATACATAGTAGATGGTAATAAAATTATTTATCCAATATCCAATATAAAAGGAGTAGGAGTAGTAGCATCTGAACAAATAAACAAGGCCAAACAAGAAGGACCATTTCAAGATATTTTTGATTGTATCAGCCGTTTATTTATTGCCGGAATTGGTAAAAAAACAATCGAAGACTTAATAATGGCAGATGTCTTTAAAGAATTTCATTGGAATCGCGCAACCTTACTTTATAATTTAGATAGTTTAATGAATTATGCCGAATTAACGAAAGACATTGATCCATCTCTTGTCATGAAACCAGAAATGGAAATCCAAAAAGAATTTGATAATACTTATTTATTAGAAAAAGAAAAAGAAGTATTTGGATTCTATTTATCCTCTCATCCAACTACGATGTACAAAAAAGACAATCCTTATTGTATGAATATCATAGAAGTGGATTCTCATTATGATGAAAAAGTCGATGTTTTAGTACTAGTAGAAAAAATAAAAGTAATCAATACCAAAAAAGGAGATAAAATGGCATTCTTAACGGGTAGTGATGAAACCGGAACAAAAGAATTTACAATGTTTCCAAAAATCTATTCTCAATTTCCAGAAATAGAAAGAGGAGATTTATTAAAAATTAGAGGACATGTGGAAAAAAGATTGGATGAAATACAAGTAATTGTGGAAAAAATAAAAAAATTACAAGGAGATACCCATGAAGAATAGACAAAAGATATATGAAATAACAAGTATAGTCTTAATGATGGATCAAATCATAAAATTACTTGTGAATCATCATATGAAACTATACCAAGAAATATGGATTATTCCTCATTTCTTTTCCATACACTTTGTAAAAAATACGGGAGCCGCTTTTTCTATATTAGAAAATAATACCATTTTATTGGTAATCATAAGTGCCATTGTCATTGTTTTGCTAGATCGTTATATCAAACAAGAAGAAAACTTTACCAAACAATCCATTCTATCTTTTGGACTCCTAATGGGAGGAATCTTTGGAAATTTAATAGATCGTATCATTCATCATAGTGTAATTGATTATTTATCTTTTACATTTGGAAAGTATAATTTTCCTATTTTTAATATAGCGGATATTGCCATTGTCGTAGGAGTATTCCTTTTACTAATTGGTATTATATTAGATAAGAAATCAGGTGAAAAAAATGAAAGCAATCGAGAAATTTCAAACCTATTACCAACAAGAAAATCAAAGAATAAAAAAAGCTCTAGAAGAGTATAATGCCTCTTTTATAGAAGAGGAAAATCCTTGGATAAGAGATAATCTAGTATTCTTTCAAGAATTAAATCAAGATGGTAAAAATATTCGAGGAACACTTGTAAATTTAGGATATTATTTATTAAAAGAAGATCGAGATTACAGTAATTCTCTAGCACTTGCTTATGAAATCTTTCAAACCGCTATTTTAGTACATGATGATATTATTGATAAAGATAAAACTCGTAGAAACAAAAAAACAATTCATTATCAAAATCAGTTAAAGTATCAAAGAAAAGAAAAAAAGAAAGAGGAATTAACGCATTTTAGTAATTCGGTAGCTCTATGTATGGGAGATTATGGATTGTATTCTGCAAACCAAGTAATATCACAATCCTATCAAGAGGATCCTAATTTAGGAAAAGTATTAAATTGTTTTCAAGATACCGTTTTAAAAACCATAAAAGGGGAATTACTCGATGTAATCCTTCCTTTTCAAGCAAAACATAAATCGATTCAGAGTGTTACTTTAGAAAATACCATTATGGAAATAGAGCGTTTAAAAACCTCTCATTATACTATTATTGGGCCTTTATCGGTAGGACTTCTTTTAGCAGGAGCAAAAGAAAACCAAATAAACGATATTGCAAATTTTGGAGAAAAAGTAGGAATTGCTTTTCAAATACAAGATGATATTTTAGGAATTTATTCCGACTCCATGGGAAAAGTAAAAGGATCTGACATTAAAGAAGGAAAAGAAACATTGTTATTCGCTCATTGCTTAAGAACTCCTTATGCTGCAGAAATACAAAAGTACTATGGTCAAGAAAAAGTGACTTCTTCTATGATTCAAAAAGTTCAAACCATTTTTGAAAAGAGTGGTTCCAAAGAATATGCATTCTCTAAAATGAATCAATTATATGATGAGAGCCTTGAATTATTAAATCAGTTTACTTGGATAGAAGAATCTAAGAAAGAAATCATACAAGGTTTTGTAGAATATTTAAGAAATAGGCAAAAATAAAAGAAAAGAGGGAAAATATGTTTTTCGATTTAGAAAAAAAATCAGTTGAGATTTTATCTCAGCCAAAAGATAATAGACGTATTACCTTTCGTTACCAGGGAAAGTATTATTATTATAAAAAAATAGAAGAAGCAGAAAAAGTATATAATGAAATAGTAGCGGAAAAAATTGCTTCTCGCTTAAACATTCCTTGCTGTCACTATTTTTTAGGTTGCTACAAAGATACAATTGGAGTAATTTCTGAAATGTTTTCCAATGAAGATTTTGAAACAATGGGTACTTTTCTAGAAAGAGTATATGGAAGACAAAAAATTGATGAAAAAAACAACATAGAAGATATCTCTCTTGCTTTTCAAAAAACTTTTTCCACAGAAGTTGCGGAAAAACTTATTGAGGACTTAAATCGTATTTTTATATTTGATGCCTTAATTGGCAATTGTGATCGAAATGAAAAAAACTATGGCTTAATCATCCGAGAGAATAAAGCTATTTTTGCTCCTTTATATGATAATGATAGTATGTTATCAGAATTTGGAATCTATGATGGAGACTATAGCTTAGAGGTTAAAAGAAGTGATTATCAAAATCAAAAAACTCATTCTATCAATTTACTATATGAATATTTAGATCAAGGAGAAAAACAACAAAAATTGTTCTTATCCATGTTGCCAGTAATAGAAGAAGAATCTCTTCATATAATATTTGAAGAAATGGAAAAAGAAATGGAAGTACATTCAGTCGTTAAAGAAGAATTATTAAATCGTTTTAAAGTAAATCTTCATATGATAAAAAAATATTGGAATTAAAGGAAGTATCCTTATGAAAAAGAAAATACTCAGTAAAACTTATTTAAGAGAAGCAGATCGTTATCAAATAAAAATGTACTTAGATGAAGAAGATTACTATATATGTGTAAAAAAACTAATTCATGTGACAGAACCTTTTATTATTCATCACAATATAGTCGCAATGGATAGCGGTTATTATATAATGGAAATAGTACCAAAGAAAGAGCATTATGCTATGCGCTTATTTTTGAATGAAAAAAAAGAAATAGTAGAGTATTATTTTGACATCATAAAAGAAAGCGGCATGGAGGAAGAAACCAATATACCATATTTTATGGATTTATATTTAGATATTACTCTTTTACCAAATGGGGAAATACACGTTTTAGATGAAAAAGAATTAGAAGAAGCTTATAAAACAGGAGATATCACCAAACAAGATTATCAACTAGTTTTACAAATGAAAGAAAAATTATTACAGGAATTAAAAGAAAAAAACAATTTTCTTTTACAATTGGATTATAAAAAATATTTAGGAGATTTTTAATATGAAATGGTTAGGTAGTAAAACATTAGAGACAAATCGATTAATTCTTCGGCCTACCCAAGAAGAAGATTTAAAAATTTTATGGTCCATTCTTTTAAAAAAAGAAATAAGCAAGTATTATTTAGTATCAAAAATCAACGAAGATTGGGAACAAGAAAAGAAATGGCAATATAAGAAATTAGAAAGAGCGTTAAATAAAGACACTTTTATTTGGACCATTCAAAACAAAGAAACGTTAGAAGTAATGGGGCAAATTAGTGTCCAAGAAGGACCTAAGCCTGATACTCCAGATATACGAGATATTGGTTGGTTTTTAGATACCCCTTACCAAAAAAAAGGATATGCCTATGAAGCTGCTCTAGAAGTACTAAAGTATATGTTTCTAGAAGTAGAAATAAAAGCCATTGAAACTTGTATTGCTTCGTGCAATCCTAATAGTTGGCATTTACTAAAAAAACTAGGGGGAAGACCATTAGGAACGAAACATCTTGTAAAATATACATACTTGGATGAAAAATTAGAAATAGAAGACTGGGAATTAACCAAAGCCGATTTTTTAAAAGAATATTTTCGAAAACAAGAACTGTATATAACGGAAGATATTGACAAAGATCCTTATATAAAACATATAAGTGATGATTGGGTATTGAACGTAACAGGAGAAAGTGGAAGTGGAAAAACAACCTCTTTAGAACCTTATCAAAATAATCCAGACTGTATCATCATTGATACAGATTCTTTCAAAAAAGAAAACACAAAAGAGAAAAACATCCAAGGATTAAAAAAATATATCGAAAAAAAATATGGAAAATTACCAGATATTTGTTCCGAATTTGATAGTATCTATCAATCGATTTTAGAATACTTTGAAAATTCCAATAAACAAATAATTATTGATAGTGCCCAATTTCGAAATATGAAAGATCTATCTTTGTTAAAAGGAGACATTATCATTTTACGAACCTGTATCAACAATTGCTATGCAAGATGCCTAGAACGCTATAATAAAAATCAGAAAGGGGCTACTTTTGAAGAGTTATCCGCTTATAGTAATTATAAAAAGAATATCTATAAGTGGTATCATCAGTTAAATGATTTTCTAGATAAAGTAGATCAATTATAATATGAATCGTTTTGAAGCTGCTAAAAAAGCAAGTCTATTAGGGATAATAGGTAATATAGGATTATGCATCCTAAAAGGTATATTTGGATTTATAAGCAATAGTCAATCCATGATAGCCGATGCCTTCAATAGTTTTGGAGACATTTTCTCTTCCTTCATGACTTACATAGGAAATAGGATTAGTTCCAAAGAAGCCGATGAAGACCATAATTTAGGGCATGGAAAAGCCGAGTATATTTATGCATTTTTAATAAGCATCATCATATTCTTAACAGCATTTACTGTAATAAAAAATGCAGTCATAACTTTTATTCAAAAAACACAAATTAACTTTTCCATTGGACTAATAATGGTATGTATTGTGACCATTCTAACCAAACTAGGATTATATATTTATACCAAAAAAACAAATGAAAAATATCACAATATTTTATTAGAAGCCAACAGTAAGGATCATCGAAATGATTGTTTTATTACGAGTTTGACATTAATCTCTGCCATTACTGGATTATATGGTTGGACCATTATTGATATCATAGTAGGAATCATAATTGCTATTTGGATGGGTTATACAGCTATCAAGATTTTTATAGAAAGTTATGATGTATTGATGGATAAAAGTATGACCGAAGAAACCAAAGAACAAGTAATGAAAATCATATCTAGACATAAAGAAGTAGAAAGAATCAATCACTTCAATGCTACACCGGTAGGATATCGCTATCAAATCTCATTTACAATCTTTGTAGATGGAAATCTAACAACCTTTGAAAGTCACGAAATTGCCAATCAAATAGAACGTGAAATTGAAAAAGAAATACCAGAGATTTATCTAAGTGTAATTCACGTAAACCCAGTTTAGAAAAAGGAAATAAAATGCAAGAAGAGTTAGAAAAAGCATATCAAAAGTTACAAAAAAAATATGGAGATCCGTCTCTGGATCCCATTCTTTTTGGTGGAAAAAAGAGTAACCCAGATCTATGCTTAGTATTTATGAATCCAACGGGACGTAATATTGCTTCTAAAAAAGAATGGAAGGGAATAAAAGCTCCTTGGATTGGAACCAAAAATATTTGGAAATTACTAGTAGAAATAGGTGCCATAGATTCTAATATTTATGAAGAAATAAAACAAAAAAAACCAACAGAATGGTCGGAGGAATTTGCAAGTAAAGTGTATCAAAATATTGAAAAAAACAATGTCTTTATAACCAATTTAGCAAAGTGTACACAAATAGATGCTAGAGTTTTAAAAGATGAAGTATATATTCAATATCTAAAATACTTTTGGAAAGAAATGAAGTGGATCAATCCTAAGAAAATCATCCTGTTTGGGAATCAAGTATCTAGTATTGTATTAGAAGAAAAAATAAGTGTAAGCCAAGTCCGCCAAAAAGAATTTCAAAAGAACCAATTTACATGCTATGCTGTCTACTATCCAGTGGGAAATGGTATTTTTAATATGGAAAAAGCAATTGAAGATATAAAATATATTATGAAATAAAAAAATATGTTATAATAAAAAAAGATTAGGATGTGGAAAAATGGAATTAAATGATTTTTTTGATCAGAAGGTAGAAGATAATTTTAACATAAAATCAAAACGTATTAGTATGTTAGATAATTATGGGGAAAATTTTCAAGAAAAAGAATATATTACAGACCCAGCTATTGGAAGAGATGAACAAATTAAACAATTAATTTTAATTCTTTTAACACCTGAAAAATCCGCTGTATTAATCGGAAAACCAGGTGTTGGTAAAACAGCTACCGTAGAAGGCTTGGCATATCGTATTCAAAAGAATAATGTTCCAGATCTTTTAAAAGGTTATCAAGTAATAAAACTAAATACAGCAGCTTTACTAGGAGTAGATCCAGTAACAGGAGAATCGAAAGTACAAACGTTAATTGATGAATTAAAAGATAAGACAAAGTTAATCTTATTTATTGATGAAATACATACCCTTATGGGTACCAAAGGCGAAGCACTAGATTTTGCTAATATGTTCAAGCCAGCTCTTGATCGTGGAGATATTAAAGTAATAGGAGCCACTACAACAGAAGAATATGAACGATATATTTTAAGAGATAAAGCGTTCGTTCGACGTTTCCAAAAGGTAGAAATATTTGAACCAACTAGGGAAGAAAATATTCAAATCTTAATAGGAACTCTTCCAAAAATAGAAGCGAAAACAGGGGCAAAACTAATGTACACTCCCTTTATTCAAAAAAGAATTATGGAATTTGTAACCGATATAACTAGTGAATATAAAAGAATTTATGAAATTGGATCTCGCTATCCAGATGTTTCTTTAACAATTATTCAACAAGCCTTTTCAAATGCTTTATTTGATAATCGAAGAGAAGTAAATATCATCGACATCAAAAAGGCAATCGTATCAAGTAAAAATATATATCCTGATGTAATTGAAAAAAATATTCCATTATTTGATCGATTATTTGAAGAACAAATAAGAGCATACAACGAAGAAACAAAGGGAAATTATGAGAGATTATCCGAAGATATGATTTAAAAAAGTAGGGATAAAGTATGGAATGCAAAAAATGTGGAAATACATTGCGCAATGGAGAAAACTTCTGTACGGTATGTGGTTATTATAATGATTGGAAAGCAGCTAGAGAGGAAGAAAAAGCCAAACTAGATGTCGATTTTGATGAAGAAGATGACTTCTTTTCAACGGAAGATAAAAAAGAAATAATAGTAGAAGAAGATTTCCCAGTAGAACATATAGAAGTAGAAACACTACTTCCTTATTATGTTGGAGATGATTATGATTTTCTTCAACAGAAAAAGTTTAATTGGAATGCTTGCTTATTAAATTGGGTTTATTTTCTATATCGCCGATTATATTGGCAAGGAATCATAGGATTAATACTTTCTTCGCTTGCTATCGTTTTTCTAAATTTTTATTCCATGATCATTTTTGTAATAGTATGTCCTATCCTAGGATATAGTTTTAACTCTTACTATTTAAAAATAGCCAAACGTCGAGTAGAAAAAATTCAAAAGAAAAATCCAAGATTTACTCAAAATGCTCTAGAAACTGAATGCAAGAAAAAAGGAAAACCAGTCGTTATACTCACCTTGCTTTTGTATGCTATCTTTCTAGCTGGGACTGTTTTTGGAATTGTAACTTATACCAAGAATAATTTGGGAGGAAGATATAAAAAAGTAAATCAAGAAAACCGGTTAGATTGCTTAAACTATTTAAGAACCGTTTATAAAGATGTTGAAAGAAATCCTCAATACGTTTATATAACAGAAGGAACTTGTAGTATTACTAATACCACAACAACGTATTATGACATTTATCTTAAAGGAACAGAAAGCAATCATAATGTATATTTTTATTATTCAACCGCAACCGGAAACATGGTTTTAAGAGAAACAACAGAAGATAAAATTGAATACGATGTCAAACAAAAAGAAGGAACGATTACGGAAGAAGAGAAAAAAATATTAGAAAGATTACAAGAAGTAGAAAATAATTATGATAAGATTTATCATCTTGCAGAACAATCTGCTAGAAAAAAAGATAAAGAAATTGCTCGAAACTTTGTATTTAGTAGAGAAGAAATTGTGCGTTAATTTGCTAATTTCTTTTTTTTTCTATATAATGATAATAAGATTGTTTAAGAGAAAGGATAGGGAAACAGTCTAGCGCCAGAACTTTAAATAGTTGACGAGGTTAGTAGTGATCGAAAATTCGGCGGGTGCTACTACGGATTCTGTTATTCGTTAGATATACTAAAAAAAGTAAAATCAACATTACAACAAAATGTATATTAAAACAGGAAACAGGAGGATTAAAAAATGTGTGGAATAATAGGATATATAGGGGAAAAACATCCAAAAGAAGTTCTATTAAATGGATTAAAAAACTTAGAGTATAGAGGGTACGATTCCGCTGGAATGGCCTTCAAAAATGCCAAAGAAATGCAAGTCGTAAAAAGCGTAGGAAAAATTGCAAATCTAGAAGAAAAATTGAATCAATTATCATTAATAGACTGTCATTTAGGAATTGCTCATACAAGATGGGCCACTCATGGAGAACCAACTGAAGAGAATGCTCATCCACATACAGTAGGTAAAATAACATTAGTACATAATGGAATTATTGAAAATGCTGCTGTCATAAAAGAACAACTACAAAAAGAAGGAGTTATATTCCATAGTTCAACCGATACGGAAGTAGCAGCGGCTTTAATTAATAAATACTATAAAAATAATATGCCAAAAGCCATAGAACAAGCAATTCATGAATTAAAAGGAAGCTATGCTTTTGGAATCATTTGTGAAGAGGAACCCGATACATTATACGCAACAAGATGTGAATCCCCTCTAATCTTAGGAGTAGGAGAAAAAGAAAACTTTATCACGAGTGATATAGGTGCCATCCTAAACTACACCAAAAAATATGTTCTTTTAGGAGAAAATGAAATTGTTACAATCAAAAAAGATTCCTATTCTATTACCAAAAAGGGAAAAGAAGTAAAAAGAGATGTATTAGTAAGTGAATTAACTAGCGAAGATACTTCCCTTAGAGGTTACGAACACTTCATGATGAAAGAAATCATGGAAGAACCGGTTTTAGTCAACCACCTAATTCAAAAGTATAAAGATCATTTAGAGGACTTACCAGATATAAAAAAATACAAACATATTCATATCGTTGGCTGTGGTTCCGCATATTATGCTGGAATGATTGGAAAAAACTTTTTTGAAGAAGATGGAATAAAAGTAGAAATAGATGTAGCATCCGAATATCGTTATCGCAACATTATTTATGATAAAGACACCTTAGTGATTTTAATATCACAATCAGGGGAGACAGCTGATACCATTGCCGCTATGCGAAAATCCATAGAACATAAAGCTGATACACTAGCTATTGTCAATGTAGATGCATCTACAATTGCTAGGGAATGTACTTATAAAGTTTTAATCGAAGCAGGTAGAGAAGTAGCAGTAGCTACTACCAAAGCTTTCATTTTACAAGTATTAATTTTAAGTTTGTTATCTTACAAAATAAATCCAGATAAACAATATTTAAAAGATTTAGAAAAACTACCTCAACAATTAAAAGTATTATTAGACAAGAGTGGTTTTTATAAAAAATTGGCCGATGCTATCTATAAACATGAAGACGTATTCTTTATTGGAAGAAGAGTAGACTATGCCATTAGTATGGAAGGAAGTCTAAAACTAAAAGAAGTTTCCTACATCCATAGTGATGCTTATCAAGCGGGAGAATTAAAGCATGGAACAATATCTCTAATTAAAGATGGAACCATTGTCTTTGGAATCGTTACGGATGAAGAAACAAAAGACAAAACAATTTCAAACTTAGAAGAAGTAATATCAAGAGGTGCTTATCCAATTTATGTTGGAACCGAAGAATGTCAATATGAACATAAAATATTAGTTCCAAAAGTTCATAAAAAACTACAACCAATATTAGTAGTACCAACCCTACAAATGATTGCGTACTATGTTGCTTATAAACGTGGTTGTGACATTGATAAGCCAAAAAATTTGGCGAAGAGTGTAACAGTAGAGTAGGAATCATGAGCAAAAATAAATATTCTTAATATAATATTTTGAAAGGAGAATATTTATGATGTATGGATATCCTGCCACACCTTGCTATTCGAATAATGATGGAATTGGAAATAGTTGGTGGGCAATCTTTATTGTAATTGTCATTATCTTTTTCCTATTTTGGGGCTTTGGTAATAACAATTCTTCCAACAACAACTGTCGTTAAAAGGCATACGAAAAGTATGTCTTTTCATTTTCCCTAATATTTGGTAGAATGAAGATGGAGGATGGAACGTGAGACAAGTAAAAATAAAAGGTATCTATCGCCATTTCAAAGGAGATTATTACCTAGTAGAAGATATTGGAAAATATTCAGAAACAGGAGAAGAATGCGTTATATATAGGCAACTCTATGGAAAAGGAGAATTATGGATTAGACCACTCCATATGTTTTTAAGTGAAGTAGATCATAAGAAGTATCCAGAAATCAAACAAAAATATCGCTTTGCCCTACAAAAATTAGAAAGCGTTAATAAGGAGGAAAAATGAAAAAAAGAACTATTCAAATATTAATAGGTTTTTTAATAGTAATAGGAATTGTTCTATTTATACTACTGATAAAAGAAGAACAGCCAATCCTAGATCCTATAAAGCCAACCATAAACAAGGAAGATTTTTATAAAATTGAAAAATCCGATTGGGAAGATGCTGAATTAAAAGATTGGTATACAAACTATGAAGATTTTAAGGAAGATATTAAGAGCGTAGAAATATCAAAAAAAGATTTTCAAAATTATAATTTTGCGGTTATCGCATTAGGCTATGATTCTTGTTCACAATATAATGTAACTCCAACCAAGTATGAGGTACATAAAAATAACATAGCGGTTACGGTAGAGTATAATGAAGGATGTGGAGTATGTCCACCAACAGAAGATTATTATCTTTTAAAAGTAGATAAAAAAGAAGAAGCAAAAAACATTATATTCATCTATAAAGCTATCAGCCACGAAAAATGTGATCCTAATGTATCTTATAAACCGATGATTTATTTATATCCCAAAGAGAAGACAGAGGTAACTGTTCAATTAAAAAATAGTGATAATTTAACTACAACTTATCCAAAATATAACAAAGATTGGCAAGTAACGGCTTATCCAGACGGTACCCTAATAGATGAAAAGAATCGTTCTTATTATGGACTATACTGGGAAGGGAAAAATCATTATGCTAAAGTGGAAGAAGATGGATTTATTGTAAAAAAAGAAGACTCAATTTCCTTCTTAGAAGAAAAGTTAAGTCTATTAGGATTAACGGAAAGAGAAGCCAATGAATTTATTATTTACTGGTTACCAAAACTAGAAGAGAACAAGTATAACTATATACGATTTGAAACTAAAGAGGAAATAGAAAAATATATGCCACTAGAAGTTACTCCACAACCAGATACAATAATACGAATTGTAATGAATTTTAAACCATTAAAGGAAACAATAAAAGTAAAAGAACAAAAATTAGAAACTCCTATTCGAACAGGATTTACTGTAGTCGAATGGGGAGGAAGTATTATTCAATAGGAGAAATTATGAATCAAAAAAATTTAGATCAAATGATGCAAGAATATAATGAAACATTAGAAGATGCTATTAGATTGTTAAAATCCATAGACTCTGTCTATGACAAAGAAGAAAACACAGGAGAATTATCAATGGAGCAATTGGAGCAAGTAACAGCAGGAGTCCCAAGAGAAAAAACAAACTTGGAAAGACCAATGATGGATCCAGATGAATTAAGCGAAGAACAATTGGAGCAAGTAACAGCAGGAGTCCCAAGAGAAAAAACAAACTTGGAAAGACCAATGATGGATCCAGATGAATTAAGCGAAGAACAATTGGAGCAAGTAACAGCAGGAACACCAAGAACCATTGGTTGGGAACTTCCTCATAATCCCAAACAAGAAGTAGATGAGATGCTAGAAGAAGAACTAGAGCAAGTAACAGCCGGTGTTTCCAAAGTAGAGGACTATAAATTTGTAAAATAAAAAAGGAACTTATTAAAGTTCCTTTTATGTTTCAATCTAAGGGCTCAATTACTAGAATAAAATATACCACAACATTTTGACATTTGCATTAGGCATTATAAACTTATATAATCCATTTAATATTATATTTATGAGAATGTATGAAAATTTGAAGAAGATTGATGATACACATGATTATGGTCATCAAATACATATGGAAGAGTATCTATATAAAAAAGATAATCAAAAAGTATTAAAAAAAGTATAATTAATTGAGCCAAAATGTGGCTTTTTTTTTATTAAAAATAAAAAAATTGTTTCTTCGACAATTTACTTTTATTCAAAAAAGTTTTATAATTTGTTATGATATGAGGTGAATATAAAGTATGAAAACTAAATTATTAATAGCATCGATGATAATTGCATTTACTTTTCCAATTATTGTTCGTGCAGATTCATTTGTACTATATGATGAATTAAAAAAGAATGCTGTAATGGATAATGAAGCTTCTGACTTTGTAACATCAGAAACAGGAATAAACTTTTCGGAAGTATCTAGTGATACTAATGGAAAAGGTTTATATATTCTATCTAGCAGTAAAGATGAAACTTATCCGATTGTTTATTATAGAGGAAATATATCAAACAATCATATAATATATGCAGGTTATTGTTGGCAAATTATTAGAACAACAGATACTGGTGGTATTAAAGTATTATATGCTGGAGTACCTAATGATGGAAAATGTAATAATGAGAAAGAAAATTTAACTATTGGTAAGACAGAATATAATGATTCTAATGTAGATAAAAAATATGGATGGATGTATAACTTATCAGATGGTGATGTAAATGAAACAGATTCATCTGCTAAAATATATCTTGACAACTGGTTTAAAAATAATATGCTTGATCATGTTAAAGAATTAGAAGATACCATATGGTGTAATGATAGAACACTAGCTAATGGTGTTTTTGATGCTAGAACAAGACTAGAAAATGGTAATCCAACACTTGAATGTAAAAACAAAGACGATAGTTTTACTGTTTTTTCAGACAAAGGGAATAAAAAGTTAACTTATCCAACTGCTATTATTAATGCAGATGAATTAACATATGCTGGTGAAGTATTAAAGAAAACTCAAGTAGATACATTTGTTAATATTTCATATTCATACTGGTCAATGACTCCATATGTTAATTCAAAAAATATGTATCCAAATTCTAAGGGTATGTTAAATATGTATACATTTACTTATAATGCTGCTATAAGACCAATGGTATCACTTAGAAATACAGCATCATTTAATAAAGGTAATGGAACTAAAGATAATCCATATACTATTGAAGTAGAAAAACAATATCGTCTTATACCAGACGAATATTTAATAGTATCTAAAGAAGAAGCTGAAGAAGCTGATACGATTACTATTACACCTAAAGATAGAACTGGTCTTAAATATGTTAATACAAAAATATATGATTTAGATGATAATGAGTTGGAAGTAAGTATTACTAATAACAAGTTTAAAATGCCTGCTCAAGATATTAAATTAGTATCTAATTATCGTGTTTTAAAAGATTTTTATAATCTAACAACTACTAATGATAATATTACTATTGAAGAGTCATCAGTAGAGGAAGAACAACCAGCAACATTTACTATTAATGTTCCACATGGTTATAAAGTAACAAGTGTAATATTAAAAGATGAGACAGATAATAATTTAGATATTACAATTATGAATGAAAATAATACTTATACCTTTGAAATGCCTAATAAAAATGTAATAGTAGATGCTACGATAGAAGAACTTCCTAAGTATAAAGCAGATGGTGAATCAATTACATTAGATAATAATGAATATTATGAAAATGATGAAGTATCATTTAAAGTAAATAATAAAAGTGGATATACTATTAAAGAAGTTTATTTAGTTGATGCAAGTGGTAATAAATTAAATATACCAGTTAATAAATCAAATGGATTATATAAGTTTATAATGCCTAATGCAAATGTCCAAATAGGAGTAACTTATGAAGAAATTATAAACAATCCAAATACAGCTGATAACATTTACGTGAGTGTAATTATGTTAATGTTAAGTATATCTTTACTAAGTTGTGAAGTAATTTGCTTAAGTAAAATAATACCTAGAAAGAATAAATAAAAAATAGACTTATCAAAGTCTAGTTTTTATTATTATGGAGTAGAATATGAGTATAAAGAAGAAAATATTAATAGCTACTTTAATATTACTTATTATTGTTACTTTTATAGGAGTAGTACATTATTTCTATGAAATTATCACATGGAAAAACAATACAGAAGAAAATAATAAAATTAAAGAAGAAATAGAAAATAATATTACTATTAATACTTATGAAAGTGAAGAAGAAACACAAGAAGAAAAAGCAGTTAAATATGATATAGATTTTAAAAAATTGAAAGAGAAAAATAAAGATACAATTGGATTTCTAAAAGTTAATAATACGAATATAGAATATGTATTTGTTAAAGGAAAAGATAATAATTATTATTTGAATCATAACTTTGATAAAAAGTCTAATATTGCAGGATGGATTTTTGCAGATTATCATAATAAATTTGATGGTACTGATAAAAATATAGTTATATATGGACATAATGTAAAAGATTTATCTATGTTTGGATCATTAAAGAATATACTTAGTAAAGATTGGTACAATAATAAAGATAATCAAAAAATTGTTGTTGTTACTGAGAATGGGACATATTATTATCAAGTATTTTCAATTTATTCTATAAAACCAGAAAATTATTATATAAATACTGAATTTAAGAATAATGATGAGTTTTATAATTTTTTAAGAAGAATTAAATCTAGATCAGTTTATAAAAGTGATGTTGGTATTTCTGGTGAAGATAAAATATTAACATTATCAAGTTGTACTAATGACGGTAATAAAAGAATAGTTCTTCATGCAAAATTGATAGAAAGTGAATAATATAAAATGCTCGGAAGATTAAGATATTACGATTTATTAAGCAGATTCAAAAATCTGCTTTTTTCATATTATAATTTATATATAAAAAGAAAGAATCCAGATACAATATCTAAATTCTTTTTTTTTAATTAAATTTATATAAAAAAATTACGATAACTGATGCTATCGTATTTTGCATTCACATGGGGCCATGATTTAACGTGTTTACGGAAAATCGGCACAAATCTATGAACCTATATTGACTCAATTACTTGAATAAAATATATTATAACATTTTGACATTTGTAAATATGTATTTACAAATGATTAATCATATTATAAATATGAAATAAAACGCTAGGAATCTTACGACTGTCTAATCTACACTTTTAAAAATCAATATTATATAGAAACAGTTGATTTTCATATATAAATATATATAATTAAGATAGAATAGAAAAAGAATTGGATGTGTAAATTATGAAAAAAATTTTATTACCAATTTTATTATTTGTGATGTTTATGCCATATATGATAGATGCCAAAGAGTATTGTAAAGTAGTAGATGGAGATGGCAAGAGTATAGGTAGTGAGATAGCATGTGGAACTGAACATTTCTATATTATTGAATCTAATGAAGATGAAATAAAAATGTTAGCAAAATATAATTTATATACTGGAGTAACTATTTATAAAGAAAAGTTAGAAGAGGGACAAACATGTGCTGAATTAGCTTCTTCAAAAGGAGGAACAGTTAAAAATGATCAGTTTTATAATGATCCAGAATATTGTTTTTATACAATAGATATTAATGATGAAAATATTCATCAATCAGAAGATGCAATAAGCGCACATTGGGATGATAATGAAAATTACATATATCCTCAAGTAGGTGATGTTTATGTTGGAGCAACTGGTAATATAGTTGGAAGTGTTTCTGGTACAGATTTTGAAATTAGTAATTATTACTATAAAAAAAATAATGAAGATTTATATGAAAACAAGTTCTTTGATTTTAAATTAAGTTACAATAATAATCGCGATTTAGGATATGCATTAAATAAATATAATGAAGAATTGACGAATTCTGGATATTTAATAAATTCAATTGATTTAATGTCTTTAGATGAAATAAATAATATAGTTAAAAAAAATAAGAAGACTATTCCTTATTTAGAATGGTATGATACAATGACTTCAGTTTCTGGAGTTAGTGTACACAATGAGTTTGGGAGTATTAAGGATTTACTTGATA